>CAMDWF010000112.1 GCA_945878795.1 Synechococcus sp. UW140 | reverse complement strand
CTCCAGGCGCAGCACCTGGAGTTGGCGACAGCTCTCCCCCCGCTGGCGTAGAACCCCGGTGGAGATCTGGTGCACCCTGGTGCCATCGGCGCTCACCACCGCCAGGGCGCCGCAGAGGTCGAAACCCGGCTGGTCCGCTACCACCCCCAGTTCGAGCCAGGGACGCCCCAGCAACGCCAGGGGAGTCGCCAGGGGTTCGCTGCTGAAGCAGGCCACATCGGCCCGCCCATCGATGTCGCCGCGCTCCACCAGACCGGCATCCAGGCCCAGGTGGCCACCCCGACCGGGGACCGGGCGCCAGGGGTCATGCACCAATACCACCACTCCCTCCCTTGGCGATGGCGGCGGCTCGCCAGCCGGGCCGACGGCCGCCACCAGCCGCCCCTCCAGCGAACGCACCGCCGCCAGCCCCTGACTCGCCAGGCGCCAGCCCAGGGGGACGGGGCGGGCCTGGGGCAAGCAGGGACGCCAGAGGCCGCTGCGCAGGTCCTGGAGCAGCACCGGATCGGGGCTGACGGGGGCGGGCTGGTCCGGGCTGCCCCCGGCCATAGGCCCATCAGGGGCCGGCGCCGGGGGGGGCGGCAGCGGGGCTGGCGGAGCCTCGGCCCCCAGGAGATGGCGCCGAAAAAAAGCCAACTGGCGCTCGTCGCAGCCTCCGCGCCATTGCAAGTGGGTCCAGGCGCCGATCAACAGTTGCGGCTTGCCGCCGACCTGTTGCGCCCGCTGCCAAAGATCCAACACCCCCCCCAGGTGGGGATCGTGCCAGCCGCCGATCAGCAGCAGGGGGCGCCGCAGCAACGCCGGGGCCACCGGATGGATCCGCCAGTCGCCGGGCCGGGCCGGATCCAGGCCGAACCACTGCCCTCCCATGCCCCCGGGGTCATGGCGGGCCAGCAGATCGGGGCCCTCCTCCAGAAAACGGCCGGTCTCGAGGCTGCGGCGAATCTGCCACCAGCCGGCCCCATCGCCACGGCGGCGGCAGGCGGCAGCGGCCAACTGCAGGGCCCAGGCCAGGCCCAGGCACCACCAATGGGCCCCCCCCGTACTCGCCCAGTGGAGACGCTCGTCGAGGCCGGCCATGGCGGGGGCCAGACAATCGGGTAGGGGGTCGTCCAAATCGGCCTGGGTCGGGTCCTCACCGGCGGCGATCAGCAGTTGGCTGAGCCCCTGATAAGAAAATCCGTAGGTGCCCACCCGGCCATTGCCCAGGGGCAGGCGTCGCGCCCAGCGCACCGCTGCAGCCCCATCGACCGCCTCCTGGCCGAAGCCCCTGAATTGGCCTTCGGAGTCGCCGCAGCCGCGCACGTCCTGCACCACAACCACAAAGCCCCGATCCGCGTACCAACTGGGGTGGGCATAGGTGACGGTGGAGGCGATGGCGCGGCCGTAGGGCTGGCGCATCAACAGCACCGGCCAGGGTCCAGGTTCATCCTCGGGAAACCAGAGGCGGCCGGCCAGCAGGGCGCCGTCGTCGGCCCGCATCGGGGCCTCTTGGGACCGGGCCACTCAGTGCACGTCGGGGCAGTGCAAGCCGATCACATAGGTGGTGAGCACTTCGGCATCCACGGATGAAAGTCCCTGGTTGCGAGCCACGTTGGCAATCGCTTGGGGGGAGGTGGCGGACTGGCCGCTGGCATTGAGCTGCTTGAACTCAGCGCAGAGACTCTTGGCCAGGCCGGGGTTCTGCTTGACACTTTCCAACAGGGCCGAAGCCGCCCGGGCGGGGAGCAGCGATGCGCCAGTTTGGGACCCCAAGGTCGCCAGCAGCACCACGGCCGCTGCGCTGACGCGAGAAAAGCGAAACCTCAGCCTCGCAAGGCAGGCCTGAACCATGGCAATGACAGTGCAAGCAAGGGGGTTGAACTCCATTCCATGCATTCGGCCCCTCCCCCCCTGCCCCCCAGGGTCAGTTCCGTGAGCGACTGGCCTGGGCGCGGCCGATCCAGAGCCGCAGGGTGGCCATGGCCAGCAGGGGCACGGCGGGGCCGGTGAGGCGGCGCTGCAAGCGGTGCACCTGGTTGAGCAGGCGTTGGGGATCGGCCCCTTCCAGGGCCGCCGCCTCGGGGATGCCGGCGTGGAGCAACAGGGACGCCTGCTCGGGCCGCAGCTGCAGGTCCCCCATCAGGCGAGCCTGGGCCCGCAGGCGCCGCAGGCGGGCTTCACTGGCCTGGCCAGCGGCGGCGAGCTGGCGCAAGGGGCCGTCCTCCAGCTGGGCCAGGCCCCGCCAATCGCCGATGCCAGCGACCGCCAACACCTTCACTTCAGCGCGGAACTGATGCGGCACAGCCCCAAATCCAGGCTCGCCGCCATCCCTTCTCATGGCACCAGGGTGATCGTCTGACGGGCCAGATCCCGCCGCGCTTCCGCCAGCACCTTGGGCGTCGAACGGCCCTCAACGGCATTGTCGAAGCCCCGTAAACGAACGCGCACCACCGCATTGGCACTGACGCGGCCACTAGTGCGCAGATTGCGGGCCACCTGCTCGACCGTGGGAGCCGCCGCCTCGGGGGCCAGGTCGGCCGGGGCGGCGGCCACCACCAAATCGCCACCATTGTCGTAAACAATCGGCACCTGCACCGCCCCCACCACACTCACCCGGGGCACATAGCTGACCGCAAAGGCCAGACAGGAAATTGCCAACAGGGCCGTGAAGCTCGTGATGCCCACCAACCGAAAACGGAACCCCCAGCGGACGATGAAGGCAACCACGGTAAAGACCGCCAGCAGGCCAGTGGCGACGCCCAGCCAGAGGCCGGCCTGAAGAGAGGTGGGATCGGCAGCCATGGGGACTGGGCAAACGGCATAGGTCTCTTATATTGCGGCCGACCCAGGCGGTGACAGTTCAAGGTGGATGCCCTTGCTGCCTGAGCGCCCGCTTTCCAAGGGCTTTCGCTCGCCCCGCCGCTTCCCCGGTCGGCTGATGCTGGCCTGGATTTTGGCCGGCAGTGCGGTGGGGGGGTTGGCCCTTTTGGCCTGGATTGGCTCCGATCGTCTGCTGGCCCGGCTCTATGGCCACTGGCGACCCTGGATCGAACGCCAGGTGGGCACCGTCATGGGGCACCCCCTGCAGCTCGGGGCCTACCGGGGCTTTGGTCCTGAAGGGGTGGAGGTGGGCCCCAGCCGCTTCCTGGCTGGCACGGGCGATGACTCGACCATCAACGTGCGCGGCGTGCGGGCCCGGGTGCGGCCCCTGGCTAGCTGGCAGCAGCAAAGCCTCCTGCTTGAGCTGGATTTCGAGGGCGCCGAAGTCGACCTGCGCCGCAACCGTCTGGGGCAGATCTGGAAATTGGGCAGCCTGCCGCCGGGCCGCCGGCCCCCCCGGCTCAACCTGACTTTTCGGCTGCTGGAGCCGGCCAAGGTGCGGCTTTGGGGCTTCTCCCAGCCGGGCCGCCCCCCCCTCAAGGCCCGGGTCCGCGGCCAGGCCAACCTCAGGCTGCCGGCCAGTCGCATCGACGTGCGCGCCCGGTTGGAGTGGCCCCAGGCTCCCGGTGCCCTGCTGCTCCGGGGCGAGGGCCAATGGGGCCAGGGCCAGCGTTGGCAGGGGGACTTCACGGCCCGAGGCTTGGCTCTCACCCCCCTCAGCCCGTTGCTGCCCCTGCCGCCCGCCTCCCGTCTGGCGGGCCACGCCGATGGCCAGGTGCGGCTGAGCCTGCTCCAGGGGGTGGCTGGCTGCAGCGGCTTCCTGAAGGCCCAAGCTGTCCGCTGGCGAGCCAGCTCCAACGCCCCGGACCTCACCCTGGGGCGCCTGCCCCTGCGCTGCAATAACCAGCAGCTGGAGCTGGCCTCCAGCCGCTGGCGCTATCAGGCCTGGGGTGGAACGGTCGCGGGATTGCTGACCCGCCAGCTAGGGGTCAACCTGCTGGTGCAGGCCGAACCGCCCAAGGGCCTTGGCCTGGGCCCCTCGCCCCTGCTCGCCAAGGTGGGTGGGCAGTTGGGCAAGAACGGACTCCTGGGGGCCAGGGTGCAGGGTCGGCGGGGCGACTCGCGGCTGGATCTCACCGGCTCGGTGGGCAGGGTTCTGGACCTGCAGGGCCCCTGGCAGGTGCATGCCAACGACCTGCCCCCCCTGGCCCGCTTGCCCATCTGGCTGCGGCAACAGCCGCTGGCGGGAAGGCTGAAACTGGCGGGACGGCCGGCCGACCCCGCCCTCAGCCTGGCGTCCGATTTGGCCGGCCAGCACCCCCTGCTGGGGACCTGGAGCGCGGCGGTGGCCTGGCGGGACGGCCAACTGCGACTGAACCGGCTGCGGGCCGAGGGGCTGGAGGCCAGCGCCCAGCTGCCCCTGGACCTCAAGCCAGGTCGGGGGCTGGTGCTGGGCGATCTGACGGGCCAGCTGGACCTGCGCCATTACCCCCTGGGCCGGCTGGGGCCCCTAGTGGGCACCCGCCTGCAGGGCCATCTTGATGCCAAAGGCCCCGTGACGGGACCCCTAAACCTGCTGGCGGCCGATCTGCGACTACGGCTTCAGCAACCCGGTGCCGGCCCCTTGGCCCTGAATGAAACCTGGAGCGGCCGTTTCCAGGGCCTGGTGGGCAGCGGCCTGCAGCAGGCTCGCTCCGGCGGCCAGCTGCGTCTGGAGGCCGCGGCCCCGGCCCCCCCCGGGCGTATTGACACCTGGCTGGATGCCCAATGGCATCCCGTGCGGATCCAGCTGGATCGGGGCGGCGGGCTGCTCACCCTGAACGGGAGGCCCAGCCACTACGACTGGCGGGCCAAGGGCCTCTCCCTTCAGGGCCTGGCCCTGACCCTGGCCCCGGACCAGCCCCTGCGAAACCTGCAGGGGAAGCTGGGGGGCCGCGGCGTGCTCGAACTGCAACCGCTATCGGTTGCCGGGACCGTGCAGATCGAGCGGCCCGGCTTCCTCAGCCTGGCCGCTCGTCAGCTGCGGGCCAGCTTTGCTTACAACCGCAGCCGCTACAAACTGCGGGCCGATCTCGTGCCCCTGGCCGCCGGGCGCCTGCGGGTCGACCTGGAGGGCCAGCCCAAGGGACCTCTCCGGTCCCATTGGGTGGCCCGGGGCCTGGATGCGGGCCTGTTGCGTCAACTGGTGATGGCCTGGGATATGGCGCGGGGCGCCACCCCCAGAGCCATGGGCCAGGCCAGCGATCTAGGCAGCCTGGTGTGGGACATCCTGGGCCCCAGCATCGATCAGCAATTGGCAGCCCTGGCCCGGGCCGAGGCCCTGGCGAACCAGCGGCAGGCCGACCTAAGGCGCCTGAGTCGCCAGGAGCTGCTGGCCCGACTGCAAACCAGCCTGGACGCCGACCTGCGCCTCAGCGGTCCGGACCCGGGCCGGCTGCGGGTCCAACTGGAGGCGAAGGGGCACCTTTGGTTGGGCCAGCGCGACCGCGACGTCGCCCTGGGCAGCGATCCGTTGACCCTCCATCTCGACGGTCCCCTGCGGGGCGGCGAAGGTAAGTTCGCGCTCGCTGGGCTGACCCTGGGCCTGCTGGCCCTGTTGGCGCCGGTGCCCCGGGGCCTCAGCGGCGGCCTGGGCCTCAAGGGCACTTACCGACTGGGCAGCGCCCATCCCGAACTGGTGGTGGACCTGGCCCTGGATCAGGCCCGGATTGGCCCCCAACCCATCACCCTGCAGCGGGGCCGGATTCAGCTGCGGCAAGCCAATGTCCAACTGGACCTGGCCCTACGGGCCAAGGGCGCCCAAAGCAACGTCGCCCTCGTGGGTCAGATCCCCCTGAACCCCAACCAGACCGGGCTGGAGCTGCGGCTCAGCAGCCGGGGCGATGGCCTCACCTTCCTCTCCGCCTTGGCCGGATCCGCCCTCGAATGGCAGAAGGGCAGCGCCGACCTGCGGCTGCTGGTGCGCGGCAGCCTCAACGAGCCGATCGCCAACGGTTTTGTCAGGCTGCGCCAGGGCCAGTGCCTCTTCATTGGCCAGAAACTGGACAAGGTCGAAGCTACGGTCCTGTTTGATTTCAAACAACTTGAGGTGCAGCAGCTCACGGCCCAGGTGGGTCGCAACGGGCTGATCCAGGGTGAGGGCCGGCTGGGATTGATCCATCCCCTCGACGGCCCCCCGAGCCTGAAGGTGAAGCTGCGCCAGGTGCCTTTCTCCATGAGTCGGCTGCAGGCCATGGGCGAAGGTCAGCTGAACCTTGGCGGCAGCCTGCGGTCGCCGCAGCTGGGGGGTGAGGTGACCGTGAGCCGGGGAACCCTAAACGTCCAGCCGGGGGGCCTCAGCAAGGGGCCCGGCGATGCCAGCACCACCGTGCAGCGCCTGATCGAGGAGGACTGGAAGTTTGACAAGCCCTTGGTGCTGCTCGGTCCCGAGGTGGCTTCGGCCACGGCCAGCTCCCTGGCCGAAACCGTGCCCAACTTCCCCTACCTGGCCTTCAACAACTTGAGGCTGCGCTTTGGACCCGACCTGAGGGTGGTCCTGCCCAGGGTGGCGAGCTTCAACACCGGCGGCTCCCTGCGCATCAGCGGCCGGCTGGACCCCAGCCTGCGGGCCACCGGGGTGGTCCGGCTGCTTAGTGGCCGGCTGAATCTGTTCACCACCAGCTTCAGCCTCGATCCCCAGGCCCCCAACGTGGCGGTGTTCACGCCCTCCCTCGGGCTGGTGCCCTACCTGGACATCGCCATGCGCACCCGCATCTCCGACAGCCTGGGGCTGATCGCGCCCAACGGCTTCAATCCGACGTCGCGGGACGCCTTCGCGGCGGGTGCCCCGACCACAACCCTCACCCCGGGCGCCGCTTCCCTGCGCCAGCTCAATCTCATTTTGGTAACGGTGAGCGTCAGCGGTCCCGCCGATCGTCTGGCGGAAAACATCAAGATGCGCAGCACTCCCCCCCTGCCCCAGGAGCGCTGGCTGGCCCTGGTGGGGGGCAACTCCCTGGCGGGGATTGGAACGGGCGGGGCGGGCACGGCCCTGGCGACGGTGCTGGGACAGTCGCTGCTGTCACCACTGCTCTCCTCCCTGAGTGATGCCATGGGGCAGCGGGTCAGCCTGGCGCTATATCCCACCTATGTCAGCCCCGAAGTTTCCGTCGACTCCAATCAGACCTCCAGACGGCAGCCTCCCCAGTTGGTGCTGGGGGCCGAAATCGGCTACGACCTCAGCGACCGGGTCAATCTGTCGGTGCTGGCGGCCCCCAACCGCACGGACATCGCCCCGCAAATGACCCTGAATTACAAGGCCTCCGATCTGATCAACATTGAGGCTTCGGTGGACACCCAGGGCTCCTGGGGCTCCCAGCTGCGGCTGTTTCTGCGCTTCTGAGCCCAGCGGCGGCAGGCGGCCCCGTACGGTCGGGGTCACCAGTCCCCCCGGGCCGTGGGACCCGGGCCCCGCTTTGGCGATCCC
>CAMDWF010000111.1 GCA_945878795.1 Synechococcus sp. UW140 | reverse complement strand
AGTTGGCCGGCTCCCAGATCGAAATGATGAAATACGACATGGGTGGCAGTGCCGCAGTGCTGGGGGCGATGCGGGCAATCGGCCAGTTACGCCCCGCCGGCATCGAAATTCATGCCATTGTCGCCAGCTGCGAAAACATGATCAGCGGTAACGCCATCCGCCCCGGCGATGTCTTGACGGCCTCCAACGGCAAGACGATTGAGGTAAACAACACCGATGCCGAAGGCCGCCTGACTTTGGCCGATGCCCTGGTTTATGCCTGCAAACTCGAACCGGACGCCATTGTCGACCTGGCCACCCTCACCGGCGCCTGCGTGATTGCCCTGGGTGGGGAGATCGCCGGGCTGTGGTCCGGCAGCGACACCTTGGCTGCGGGTCTCGAAAGCGCCGCCAAGGCCGGTGGCGAAACCCTCTGGCGCATGCCGCTGCGGGACTCCTACAAAGTAGGACTCAAGAGCCACCTTGCCGATCTAAAAAACACCGGCCCGCGGCCAGGTGGTTCGATCACAGCCGCCCTCTTCCTGCGCGATTTCGTCACGGCCGACCTGCCGTGGGCCCATTTAGACATTGCCGGCACCGTCTGGAGTGATAAGGGTCGCGGTGATAACCCCCCAGGCGCCACCGGTTTTGGCGTCCGCACCCTGGTGGGCTGGATCCAGGCCGGCGCTCCGGCCTGAGGGGCCTCAGGCTGCTAACTGGGTGCCCTTGCCACTCTGCAAGGCCCCTGTGCTCCCAGGGCTGGCGGGAGCCCTGAGGGCCGCTTCCGGGGACTCGAGGCGATGGATCTGCCAATGGGCCTGGGGACTGCAACCGGCCAGCAGTTGGTCCAAGTCGGCTGCTGCCAAAGGCGGCGATGCGTAGGGCCCGATGTGGCGGGTGTGCAGACCATCCCGGACGGTCAGCAGATACATGGTTGAAAATCAGGTTGGGGGGTTGTCAGAATATCGGCACCGTTCTTTTCTGCCCAGCCACCGATCAAGATCGTGTTGTGGCTGATCCCAGCTGGGGGTTTCAAGCCCCGGCCATCGCAGGCTCGATCGGTGCAATTGGGGCCGGTTCGCCCAACAGCTTGGCCGTGGGAGCTGGCGCTGCAGCGGCTGGCGCTGCGGCGGCTGGAGCTGCAGCGGTTGGGGCCCCCAGCCAGCGATCCCCCTTCCGGGCCCGTGGACCCCAGAGCGCGTCCAAGCGGCGGTCCCGGCCACATGACCACCGATAGTAGCGATATTGCAAACCATGGCGCCGGGCGTAATTTTGGTGATAGGTCTCTGCGGGCCAGAAGCGGGCCAGGGGGCGCACGGCCACCTTGAGCTCCGATGTCGGCCGCCCCAGCTCCTTGGCCGCCGCCACCAGCGAATTACGCGCTTCCACCGCTTGGGTGGCGCTGGTGCTGAAGATCACCGGGCGATAGGAATCGCCACGGTCGCAAAATTGCCCGGAGCCATCGAAGGGATCGACGTTGCGCCAATAGCTGCGCAGCAAAGCCTCGTAGCGGATTTTGGTGTTGTCGAAGCGCACCCGCACACTTTCCTGGTGGCCGCTACCGCCCGCTGAAACCTGCTGGTAAGTCGGGTTGGCTAACTTGCCGCCGCTATAGCCACTTTCGACATCCAAAACCCCGGGCAGGCCTTCGAGGTCATGCTCCAGACACCAGAAACAACCTCCGGCCAGCACGGCTTCCTCGGTGGCCGCCCAGGCGGGGGCTGTGGGAATCAGCACCAGAAGGGCACTGAGCAGCAGAGCTATCAGGCGCATGGAGAACGTTGGATGACCCGATCCAGAATGGCGGATGCCGCCCGCTGTGTCACACCTGGTTCGCCGAGGGATTCCTTCAGCCGCTGATAACCGTCCAGCTGGATCTTTCGCTCAAGATTGCCGGGAATCAGCAGGGGCTCAAGGGCTGCGGCGATTGCTTCTGGCGTCAATCCATCCTGAAGTAGTTCGGGAACGAGCCGTTCATTGAGCACCAGATTGACTGGCGAAATATGGGGCACGTTGAAGTGCAACAGATGGCGGGCCACAAAGGCCGTCGGCCGACTGACCCTGTATCCGGTCACCTGGGGCACCGCCCGCAGCGCCAGTTCCAGATTGGCGGTGCCCGATTTGGTCAAGGCCACATCGGCCGCCGCACAGAGCTGGGGCTTGAGCTTGTCGGCCTCATCATTGGCAATGATGCGACAGCGGACCCCCGCCTCGGCCATGACCGCCGCGATCGACTTTTCAAAACCCCGCTGGCCAGCTGGCACCAGCACCTCCAGATTGGGATGGGCAGCCTGCAGCAGAGCCAGGCCCTGGGCCATGGGGGGCAGCAGGTACCGCAGTTCCTGACGGCGGGAGGCCGGCAACAGCAACAACACCGGCACGTCGGGGTCTAGACCCAGCTGCTGGCGTGCCTCCTGGCGAGAGGGCTGCTCCCCCAGGGTATCGATGAGGGGATGGCCGACCCAGGTGACCGGGGCCCCGCGGCCGCCATAGAAGCGCGCCTCCTGCGGAAAGATGGCCAAGATCTGATCAGTAAAACCGATTAATTGGGTGGTACCGCGCTCACCCAGACGGAAGGCCCATTCCTGGGGAGCGATATAATACGAAATTGGAATATGGGGGTGGTGACGCTTCACCTGACGGCCCAGGCTGACATTGGCTCCCATGTAGTCGATCAGGACCACCCCATCCGGGGGGGTCTCGACCAGCCAACGACGCAGGACCCGCTGCAGCTTCAAAGTGGGCAGCACAAAGGGCAGCACCTCCCACAGTCCAATGGCGCCCATGGTGGCAGTATCGGCCAGCAGTTCGGCGCCGGCTGCCTGCATGCGGCGGCCCCCCAGGGCCACCACTTGCAGGGGAATATGGCGACGATGGGCCTCCAGATGCAGCGCCTTGATCAGCAGTGATCCCTGCAGATCACCGGACACCTCGCCGGTGCTTACAAGCAGGCGCACCATCAGCGCTGGGCCGGCAAAGGACCACGGCGCCCAGGCCCTGTCGAAGCCTCCAGAAAAAGGCACAATTCATCGGCCAGGGGCAGCAAGGTTTGCTGCCGGGCCTGGCGCAGGGCCTCCGCCAGCACCAGATCTTGGCGGTAGATCAGGGTCCAGATGTCCTGGAGCTGACGTAGCTGGGCGCCGTCATCACGATCCGCCAGGCCACTGCGCCGCAAGCCAATTTTATTGAGCCCCCTCACCCGTCCAGGGTGACCTTCAATCATCATGAAAGGAGGTACATCGCGATCGATGCGACTCATGCCTCCAACCATCGCCAAGCTGCCAATATGGACGAACTGATGAATACCCAGCACACCCCCAATCACAGCACGATCGCCGATCACCACATGACCTGCCACCGCAACCCCATTGGCGATGACGATTCGATCACCGAGGCAGCAATTGTGGCCTAGATGGCTATTTGCCATTAATAAATTGCCATGGCCCACCACGGTGCTTTCGCCCTCGTGGGTGGCGCGATTGATGGTGACGCATTCACGAAAGGTATTGCCATCGCCAATCACCACTTCGGTCGGGGCACCGCCATACTTCAGGTCCTGGGGCTCCATGCCGATGCAGGCCCCAGGAAACACCCGGTTTTGCTTCCCAAGTCGAACGCGACCATCGATAACCACATGGGGACCGATCTGGCAATCGTCGCCAATCTGGACCTCCGGTCCGATCACCGCATAGGGCCCAATCGAGACGCGCTCCCCCAGGCGAGCCTTGGCATCCACCACGGCGGTCGGATGCACCAAAGGGGCCATGGCAGTGCTGGACATCAGCTCAGTCCACCAAAGAAAACAACAGATCTCCGGAGCAGACCAATTCTCCATCCACCGTGGCCTGGGCATGAACCTTGCCGAAGCGCCGGCGCTTGAAGCTGAGCAGATCGCAGGTGATGCGCAACTGGTCACCAGGCACCACGGGTTTGCGGAAACGCACCCCGTCGATGCCAGCGAATACAAACAGACCTTTGGGAATATCGGGCATCTGGGTGACGATCAGTCCACCTACCTGGGCCATGGCCTCCACGATCAAGACGCCGGGCATCAGGGGCCGACCAGGGAAATGGCCCTGAAACTGGGGTTCGTTGAGGGTCACATTCTTGAGGGCCACTGCCCGCTTGCCGGGAACATGCTCAATCACCCGGTCCACCAAGGCAAAGGGGTAGCGGTGTGGCAACAGACCCTGGATTTGTTCGCTGCTGAGAACCACCGGTTGCCGAGTCGCCGTCGGCTCTGCCGGCGCGCGCACCGGGGCCGGAACGGTGGTGACTTCGGCGCCGACGGCAGTGTTCGATTCAGCGCCGCAGCCCGCAGGCTGATGGGGGGCGGTCGCCGCAGATGAGGCCGGCGATAGGGCGGATGTGGTGCTCAAGGGCGGGCGGGCGAAGGGAGGGTGCTGGTCGTAACGTTTGCAGTGGAAAGGGTACGGGGCAGAGGGGCGGCGGCCATCCCAGCATGGGGGCCATCGACCTGAACCGTGGCGATCGCGGCGGCCAGGGCCGTATGCAACCCATGGGATCCGCGGTAAGCGAACACATGGGCCCGGGGCAGACCCACTAGGGCCAGGTCCCCCAGCAGATCCAGCAGCTTATGGCGCACCGGTTCATCGGCGAAACGCAAGGGTGGATTTAGCCAATGGTCGCCATCACACACCAGGGCATTGTCCAGGGCGCCGCCCTGGATCAGGCCCGCCGCCAGCAACTGATCGACCTGTTCACGAAAGCCAAAGGTGCGGGCCGGGGCGATCGCTTCGACAAAGAGGCCGGGGGTGAGTTCGAGGCTGAAGAACTGTTGACCGATGGCTGGCTGGGGATAGTCCACGGCGGCGGATAGCCGCAGGCTGTTGGCGGGTTGGGCCAGCACAAAGCCAGAGCCTTGGTGAATCAGGAGGGGATCCGCTGGCAACGCCGGAGCCGGGCGAACGCCGCAGTTGCGCAACCCCGACTCGCCGATGGCCTCCACCCAGGGCAGGGCCGATCCATCCAACAGGGGCACCTCCTCGCCTTCCACCCACAACTCGGCCTGGCTGACACCACAACCGGCCAGGGCCCCCAGCAGGTGCTCCACGGTGGCCAGACGGCGCTGTCCCAAGGCCAAAGCCGTACACAGCTTGGTATCGGCGACCAATTGGGGACCGAGCCTGATCAGGGGCAAGGCAGGAGCGTCCAACCAACCGACCCAATACCCGGATCGTTCACTCGGCTGGAGCCGCACGCGATTTATTTGTCCACTGTGCAAACCGACGCCAGAGCGTTCGATGGCACTGGCGAGGGTCCAGGCGGTGTCGTAGTTGGAAGGCCAATTGGTCATTAGAACTTCCAGCCCACGCCGAGGTTGAAGCGCCACAGGCCGGTGAAGTCCTGGCTGGCCACCTCCAGGCGCAGGGGACCCACTGGCGTGGTGACTATCACGCCGGTACCAACAGAGAACCCTTGACCCGGCTTGCCGAGCAAGGGGCCAGGTTGACCGGGCACATTGTCCTGGGTGCCGAAGGCGCTGCCGCCATCGATGAACAACTCACCACTGACAATTTTCAGCAGGGGAAAGCGATATTCGATCGTGGCTTCCCCAAAGCTGCGACCGACGCCAAGGTCACAATCGTAGAAACCGCGCACCGAATTACCGCCACCCATGCAAAAAGCCTCATAGGGGGGCAAGGAGCCGATGTTGGTACCGGCAGTAGCTTGGAAAGCGAGGGCCTGCTTGCAATCTTCAGTTTCGCCGGGCTTGGCACGACAACCTTTGTAAAACTTCAGCCATTTCACCGGTATGTAGTGGGTGAAGCTTGCCCGCAGTCGGTTGAAACTGGGGGAGTCGGGGCCCACGGAGATGAATTGTTCGGTGCCGAAACTGAAGAAGTTGCCTTGGGTTGGATTACGGGGATCATTGAGGGTATTCATTGTTGTCGCCAGACGCACACCCAGTAACTGGTTGTGATCGGCACAGTTGTAACTGACACAGATCACCGAATTAATTGGCACCTGGCCGCCATTATTGTTAAAATCATTAGCAACCACTCCATAGGGCTGGATAGAGCCCGAATAGTTCATCGGGGTCACCTGCTGGGCGCTGAGTCCCACCACCACACTCCAGGGAGCCCGCTTGAAGGGATTGCCACCATTGAGGGGACGCACGAACTGAAGATTGCCGCCAACACGCTGAATGACGACGGAATTACCATTATAATCAAACCAACTACTTTCCGGATCCTTGGATTCAGCGGATTGAACTGAATCAATCGTCTTACCCAGGGGATTGTTGTTGGAATTTACATTATAAGCAACAGAAGTGCCTGGGGCTTCGTAGAAATCCGAGGCGGTATAAATGTTGCCGTTATCGCGACTTTGAAAAATCTGGGGCACATCACGGCTGACAAAAGCCTTGGCCCGGAAGGCGGTACGGAAGGGATCACCTTTGATCCAGGGATCTGTAAAGGTGATATCGGCCAGCCCACCGAACTGACCATAGGTAAAGCTGGTGGCGACATCCCAGGCGCGACCCCGGAAATTACTATCCTGGATTTGAACTTGCCCGAACACCCCCTGACTTTGGCTATAACCCAAACCGCCGGAAAGGGAGCCAGTCGACTGTTCGACCACCCCGATTACTACCGTGACCTGACCCGGATCAGTGGGCCTGGGTTTGAGGGTGACCTTGACGTCGCTGAATAGTCCCGTTCCGTAGAGGCGTTTGAGGTCGTCCTCAAGCTGGCGGCGATTGAAGAGTTGGCCTGATTTAAGCGATATCTCGCGGCGGACGACCCAGGGCTTGGTTTTACCCTTGATCAGTTCGCCCTTGTCGTTTTTATTGGAACCCTCCTTATTCAGGAACTGCACCTCAACGTCTTCAACCAGGCCCTGGCGGACCGCCAGCACGATTTCTCCTTGGGGACTCACTCGGGTGGGCCCGGTGACCCGGGCGAGGGAGTAGCCCTGATCGGCGTACCATTTCTGTAAATCCTGCAGGCGGTTCTGCAGCGTCTTGAGATTGATGGTCCGGTCGTAATCGGGCGCGAAGGTGTCCTTCACCAAAGTGGCAGGCAACTTCACATCCGGCGGATCAAGGCTCACCTTGCGCAACACCGGATTCGGCACCACTTTGATAACCAGCTTCACCCCCACGGCAGTGTCGAGGGGCTGCATGCGCACATCGGAGAACCAGCCGGTGGCATAGATCGCCGCCAGGTCCTTACGCAGTTCACTGCGGGTGACCTCGGTGCCACCCGAAATGGTCAGGGATTCATAGATCGAGCGTTCGAGTCGCTGGCGTTCGGGATGGCCTGCCAAGCCATCAATGACCACCTGGCTGAGCAACACTCGGGGTTCATTGGTGGCGGCGGCCGGCGGGGCGGCCG
>CAMDWF010000110.1 GCA_945878795.1 Synechococcus sp. UW140 | reverse complement strand
GATTTCCCTGTTGATCAGCCAGACCCTGTTGTTCTCAAGCTCCCTGGGCCCGGTATTCCTGGTGATCGGCGTCGTCCTAGTGCTCTATCTCCTTTGGGGGCCGATCCTGGAGGCGGGTCGGCGTAACGCGGTGCTGCGCCGTTACCCCTCTGCTGCGCTGTTTGAAGGGGTGGTGGGCGATCTGTTCACCCGAGAGGTGGTGGAAGATCGGCGCGAGCAGTCTGACCAGAGTGGGCGCCTGGAGATGGTCGAAAATCGCCGTACCTGGCTCTGCCTGGACCTGGAAGACGAAGACGGCTACATAGGACGGTTGCGATTTCCGATGGAAAAGGCCCACCAGGCGATCCGTCGCGGCATGGTCGTGCGGCTGGTGGTCTTGAGTGATCGCCGCGATTTTTCCAGGGTCGGGGCCTTGAGTGATGCCTGGTTGCCCCAGCCCAAGCTCTGGGTCGGTGAATACCCCTACTTACTGCGCTCGGCTTTCGAGGAGCTTTGCCTACGCCGTCTGCGTTGACTTGAGGCCTCTGACGCTTCGCAACATTGTGTTACAGTAATTTCAACACATCGCAAGGAATCGGCCCATGGCCTCCTCCGCAGCCCCCGTCATCCGCGGCGCCACTGTCACCACCGAAGACGGTGGCCGTCTCAATGCCTTTGCCGCCGAACCCCGTATGGAAGTCGTGGCCGCAGAAAACGGTTGGGGTTTCCATGAACGGGCCGAAAAGCTCAATGGCCGCATGGCCATGCTGGGTTTCGTCGCTTTGTTGGCCACTGAATTTGCCCTTGGTGGCGAGGCTTTTACCCGTGGGTTACTGGGTCTGGGCTGATCACCTTGGAGTGGATCTAATCCCGTTAGCCTTAACTGCCGCGCCCTCCCTGGGGGCGCGTTTTTTATGGGTTTTTTCTAAGTTTTGCCATGGGCTCCAGATTGTCAGCCACGGTGAATGGGGCCGGACCAACCGGAGCCCTGGCTGCCCTGGCTTTGGCGGCGGCCGGCTGGCGCGTCCAGCTCTGCGATCCCCTGCCCAGGCAGCGCCTTTTAGAGATCCAACGGGCCTATGCCTTTACCCATTCCAGCCGCAGCCTCCTGCAGCGGCTTGGCCTTTGGGAGGCCTTGGCGCCCCATCTCAGCGGTTTTTCCCAACTCCATCTTGTCGATGGGGCCCTGGGCAGTTCGGTCGGTTTCCGTTCCAGCGACCTCGGACCCCTGGCTGGGGCCGTCGGTTGGATCGGCAGCCACGGACCGCTGATGGCCCTGCTGCTTGAGCGCCTTGAGGCCAACCCGGCCATCGCGGTGCGCTTGGGCGGAAGCGAAAGCCCCTTACCCCCGCCCGGCCAGGGCCAGGGGGGAGGCTTCGATCTGGTGGTGGCAGCGGATGGGGCCGATTCCCCCAGCCGCAGAGAACAGGGGATTGGCCAATGGCACCATTCCTACACCCAGGCTTGTCTGACGGTCCAGGTGGGCCTGCGGGGGGCAGCGGCGGATCAGGCCTGGGAGATCTTGCGCCCGGAGGGACCTTTCGCCGTGCTGCCCATGGGAGCAGGTCGACATCAATTGGTTTGGAGTGCACCGGCCTGGCGCTGTCGCCAACTGGAGAGTCTCAGCGATACGGCCTTTCTCGATGCCCTGGCAGGGGCCCTGCCCGAGCTTCTGCAGCCGGAGGTTCTTTTTGATCGGCCGCGCTCCTTTCCTGTGGCCCTCCAGCTGGCCCATCGCCTCCACCGGGGCAGCACCGTTCTGGTGGGAGACAGCGCCCATCGCTGCCATCCGGTAGGGGGGCAGGGCCTCAACCTCGGCTGGCGTGATGTTCAGACGTTGATGGACTTGGCAGAGAAAGCCAGTGCTGGACGCCTGGCTCCCCACCGTCTCGGGGCAGCCTACGGCCGGCGGCGCTGGCCCGATGTGCTGCTCACCCTTGCGCTCACCGATCTCCTGGTAAGGCTGTTCTCGAATCGTCAGCCCCTGCTGCTGCCCCTGCGGGCCCTGGCCTTGAGCGGTCTGCGGCATTCCGCAGGCCTGCGCGGGCTGGCCCTTGGCCCCATGACCCTGGGGCCCTGGCCCATCACTTTTCGCGGTTCCCTTCCTGGCGCCGGCACCCCTGGCAGAGTGCCGGCCTTTTCGACCCCTGGGAAGCCATGGTGATCAGCAGCTCCCCCCAGCCGCCGCCGTCCCAGGCGTTGTTGCATTTCCTACGCCACCAACTGGGCCTCAGTGAAAGCGCGCTCGCCATGGGAATTCGCCACTCAGAGGTCGAGCAAGCGCCCATGCCGGTGGTGCTTTGGCGCTTTGGTCTGATCAACCTGGAGCAATTTGAACAGGTCTTGGACTGGCAAGAGCAGCAGACCTGAGCCAAGGCCTCAATAGGTGACCAGGGATTCCACCGCAACACCGGCGGGAAGGCGTTTACGACCCCCCAGGTCGGCCAGTTCGACCACGAAAGCAAAGCCGACGATCTCGCCTCCGGCTAATCGCACTAGCTTGCCGCAGGCTTCGGCGGTGCCACCGGTGGCCAGCAGATCATCGACGATCAGGATCCGGGGGGAATCCTCAATGCCATCGGCGTGGATTTCCAGACGATCGCTGCCATATTCCAGTTCGTAGTCCACCCCATGCACCTCGCCCGGCAGCTTGCCTGGCTTGCGCACGGGCACGAAGCCTAGGCCGAGGGCCGTGGCCAGGCTTGTGCCCACGATGAATCCCCTCGATTCAATCCCCACGATCAGGTCGGGTTTGAGTCGCTCGCTGATTTCGGCCAGTTGGCGCACGGTTTCGCGCCAGGCGGCAGGGTCGCGCATCAGGGGTGTGAGATCCCGAAACAGGATGCCGGGCTTGGGAAAATCAGGGATGTCGCGGATCCAGCGGCGCAGGTCGGGGCGGGCGGGGCTGCTGGTCATCTAACGAGGACGGGGGGCAAGCCGGCGGTCGGCGGTGACGAACGGCCGTCGGCGCTGGCATCATCGCAGCCATGAGCCAGGCCTTCAACCAATCCCCCCCTTCACGTCCCCTATCCCGCCGGGGCATCGAGCGGCTTGACCTGATGCTTTTGTGCACCGAGGCCCTCGATTTCAATGGCGGCGAGGCGATGGTTTGGATGAGCCAGCAGCTCGGCTACGGCGAGATCTTCCCCAATCGGGTGGAGTTGTGGAAGCGGCGCTGCCATAATCCTCTTCGTAGAGCTTGCCGACGTGGTTCCCTGGAAATCCAGGAGACCGATGCCCTGATTCAGATTCTCTGCACCATGGCCGATCGTCTCTACCCCATGTTGCGGGGGCTGCTCTCGACGGCTGAGCCTCCGCAGGTAATGGAACAGCGCTGGCAGCTGTTCCAATCGCGCTTCTCCGACCTCTTGCGCGAGCGCATGAATCCCCGCCGTAGCAGCGTCAAAACCCTGCTTGATCCCGACAGCGGCCGTCGCCAACGGCGTGCCTTGGTTCAAGCCCTGGCCCTTGGGGCTGGTCCCGGTGGCTTTGAGCGGCTGCGGGCTTGCCTGATCGATGCGGTGGCCTGATAGCAACGCCCGATGAAACAGACCCTTCTCTACGCCCAGCAAAGCTGCCGCTTGAACCTGGAAGGCTTTCCAGATGTTTCTGCTGGTCATTCCCCTGACACTTTGGGGATCATCACCAGCTGGACCCTGGATTGGGCTGGCCGACCCCAGTTGGAGGGTCGGCTTGATCACCTGGCGGCGCTGATCAACGTGGTGTTGCCCTACGCCCGTTACTTGATGAGTGGGGTTGCGCGCCCCTTTGGAACGCCTGACCAGCCCGTCGAGATTGCCCCTGCCGGTCCCGGTCAGCATCTCTTAGTGCTGCGCAGCGGTCAGGCCGGGGTTGGCCCCCTGGAGGTGCACCTCGACGACGCCGAACTGGCTGACCTTGTCCGGGTCCTCGACAGCCTGCGCCTCGATCCACGTCTGCACCTGCAGCCACCCCTGCCCCAACCGCTGGTTCAACCGCTGCGGCTCCGGGAACTGCGTCAGGCCGAACCCCTGGCCCAGCGGCTGGCCGCTCCGGTGGGTGGCCTGGCGGCCCTCGCCCTCACGGCGGGACTCGCCTCCCTGGCTCCCCTGCCGGAGCCAGCACCGCACCGGGCGACCAGCGCCGCTGCCCCCACGACCGCGCCTGGAGCCACTGGCATTAATCCAGACCGTTACGCCGCCCCTAAGACAAGCAACGCCCCCACGAACCCAGGCGCTCTGGATCCAACCCGTCCCGTTCCCCAGACCAACGCGGACCCCTCCCAGCCACCAACGGGGGTCAGTCCATTACTCGCACCCAGCGCAACCTCGCCAGCTGCTCCCGCTCCCGCTCCCGTCCCCGCTGCTGCCGCTCCCCGAACGGTATTCACCCCCACTCCCCCCTCGGGTCCTGCGGCTCGCCCCTGAGACGAGCCTCCTGGTCTCTGTAGAGCTTGCTCCTACCCTGATTTCATCTTGGGAGCCGTAGCAATGGTGCTGAGCTGGTCCGAACTGCGCCGCCGCGTCACCCGGCTCGGGGCCAATCTTGATGTGGTCGTCCGCAGTGATCCCGAAGTCTGTGGCCTCAGCGGCGACCGTTTCCATCTCTCACTTCATCATGGCGGCCAGGGCGATTGCACAGTCCACGACCTGTCCCTGATCGATTGCCCCAACGAGTTGGTGCTGATGGAATTCGAGCGTTGGATGCGTGGAGCCGGCCATCTGCTGGAGCCATGAAGGCCTGCGTTCCTCCACCCAGCCATGGCCCTACCCCGTAATCCCCTCAACCTGCAGCTGCCCAATCCCTCGTTGGTCACTGCGAACCGCGGTTCACAACCGGCCCGGCGGCGGCGACGGCGCATCAGTCGCCTGCGTCAGGCGTTGATGGGGGTGCTGCTGGTGAGTGCGGGCATCGCCCTGCTGCTGGCCCTGCTGCGGTTGCCTGCCCAGCTGGACACGATGCTGCTGGTCAGCACCGCCATCGCCAATCTCATCAAGGGGTTGAGCCATCTTGGCCTGGGCTTGCTGCAGTTGGCCGGGGTGCTGGCCGTCGCCCTGGTCGCCTTGTTGGCACTGGTGCTTCTGGGTGCAGGCCTGAGCCGCTGGATACGGGCCCTGGCCCCCAACTCCCCCTCCAATGGACCGGGGCCCAAGCGCAAGCTCCGGGCGCCTTTGCCCCATGACACCCAGCCGCTACCGCCGCAGTTTGAGGGGGATCCCAGCTTGCAATGGTTACAGAGCTTGCGGGATGGTGGCGACGGACCGCGCTTCAGGTGATGGCCAGAGCCGCCGCCTACCCCTGATGGACGACCCCCTTATCGCCGCCTTACTCAAACCGACTGCCTACGACCACCCGGTGGGGCAGATCCAAGTGTTGGAAACCCATATTTCCTGGATCTTGTTGACGGGTCCCTTTGCCTACAAATTGCGCAAGCCGGTGCAACTCGGTTTCGTTGATTTCAGTACCGCCTCCCGGCGCCGCCAGGACTGCATCGAGGAAGTCAGGCTCAATCGCCGACTGGCCCCTGACCTCTACCTCGGCGTGCGCGACATCCATGGTCCCCCGGATCAGGCCCGATTCCATGGCCCTGGAGAGGTGATTGAGGCGGCCGTGCAAATGCGGCAATTCGACCAAGAGGCCCTGCTTACTCGGGTGCTGCAAAGCCAGGGATTGGACGACTCGGCCATCGATGCCCTGGCCCAGCGTCTGGCGCTCTTCCATGACAACGCCGCCGTGGCTCCTGCGGGGGGTACCTATGGCTCGGCGGCCATGGTCATTGCCCCGGCCCTCGCCAATCTGCAGGTGCTGGAGGAATCCGCCGCCAAGGCCGAACTGGGTACCCTGCGCGGCTGGACCGAAACGACCGCTGAACGGCTCACACCCCTCTTCCAGCGGCGTCTCGCCGCTGGCCAGGTGAGGGAGGGCCATGGCGATCTGCACCTCGGCAACATGGCCCTGCTGGCCGGTGAGATTGTCGTTTTCGATTGCCTCGAATTCAATGAGAGTCTGCGCTGGATTGATCCGATCAGTGACATGGCCTTTCTGGTCATGGATCTAGAGCAGGTCGCTCAGCCCCGCCTAGCGGCCCGTTTGCTCAATGGCTGGTTGACCTGGGGCGGTGATTACGGCGGGCTCCATCTTTGGCGCTGGTATCTCACCTATCGCGCCCTGGTGCGCGCCAAGGTGACGGCCCTGCGGCTTGCCCAGCTCCAAGCTCCAGAGCCCCCGGATACCGACCCAAGCCTCGACCTACGGACCCAGCTTGCCCGTTATCTCGCCTTGGCCCGCCAATGCTGCGAACCAGCAGCACCCCTAGGGGCAAAGCCCCAAGCGGCCATGGCGGCAGGGACCATGCCCCAGGCCCTGCTCATCTGTCATGGCGTCTCCGCCAGCGGCAAGAGCCACCTGGCCCGGCAGATTTGTGACAGGGCTGGTTGGATCCACCTGCGATCCGATGTCGAGCGTCGCCGCCTATTCGGCCGTTGGGGGGTTCCCGGTGGGCCCCGCTGGTCCGGCGCGCCTGGGGCCGATCCCTACGGCCCGGCCGTGACCGCATACCTATACGAGCAGCGGCTGCCTGCCTGCGCCGAGGCAATCCTGGTGGCCGGCTACAGCACCGTGGTCGATGCCACCTTCCTTAAGTCCAGCCACCGGGCCGTGATGGTCGCCCTGGCTAACCGTTGCGGCATTCCCCTGGTGATTTTGGCTTGCCGTGTAAGTCCTTCGTTGGCCCGTCGTCGCTTGGCAGAACGGCAGCGGCTGGGGGGCGATGCGTCTGAAGCCAATGCATCAGTCCTGGAGAAACAGCTCCAGGAGGAACAACCCTTCTCTGAAGAGGAAGGGTCCCGGGTGCTGAATGTGGATATGACAAACCCGATAGATTTCGACTATTTATGGTCAAAACTTCAAGTGGTGCTTGGACAATGCCAAGCACCAATTTAGTTAGAACCATTCGTTGATGGCATCTTCGGCAGTATTGATGTTTTCTTCTGGAGTGCTGCGCTCAAATTGGATGGTGATGTTGCGCTTTTGTTCACCGTCGGCGGCGCAAGCTTCGATCGGATAGAGCTGTTGGCCGTCTCGAAAAGGCACCTGAATGCGGAAGGTGCCATCTGCCGTGAGGGGCACCTCCTCGCCGCCGATCGAGAGCCGAGCCTGGGGGTCAGTAGCGCCATAGACGATCAGTTCGGCGTCAGCCACCAACCAGAAGGAGCGGGCTCGGGCGGGAACGCCACCCCGGCCCGATTCCTGGCGTCCGGAGGCCCAAAGGCCCAGTCCTGAGGCGTTTAGGGCAGCGCCAGAGGGGGAGGAATCGAAGTCGAGGCCGAACTCATGGAAGGCCTCGGAGCCGCGCCCGAGGCGGCGCCAGTTGGCTGTGGCGCTTTGGTATA
>CAMDWF010000109.1 GCA_945878795.1 Synechococcus sp. UW140 | reverse complement strand
CGCTCCAATTTGTTGCGCCGCATGGTGTCCCATTGCATTGGCCAGCAAACCCAGCGTTTCCATCTGAGTGTTGCCGAAGCCAAGCCAGCCCCCCAGGCCATCACCCTGCCCCTGGACGCGATAACGGTGGGGCTGGAGACCCGCTCCCTGTTGGATTGGTTGGATATCATGACAGTTGGCTATCGCCAATTGCGACAGGGCTTGGCCAAGCGGGGCGGCTATCTGGATGTGATTTACGAGAAGCATCTTCAGAGCGATCCCCTTGTGGGTTATCGCCTGATTTGCGAAGATCTCGGGTTGCCTGTAGTTAGTGCCAGTGTAAGCCTGCAGCGCACCAATCCCTATCCCATGGAAGCATTGATCGTTAATTTTGAGGAGCTGCATTCCCTCTTGGCTCCCACGGCCCATAGCTGGATGCTGCAGGAATCATGCGACTGATCCTGACGTTGTTGTGTCGCAATGAGATCGATATCATTGAAAGCATGATTCGTTTTCACCTTGGCCACGGAGTTGATTTTATTGTGGCTATGGATAACGCTTCCAACGATGGCACGAGAGATTGTTTACAGCAGTTTGTTCAGTCAGGAAAATTGTTGTTGATTGATCAGCCTGAATTAACCCATGATCAAGGTATCTGGGTGACTGCAATGGCCCGGATGGCAACAGAGGAACTGGCCGCTGACTGGTTGATTCATAGTGATGCCGATGAGTTTTGGTGGCCCCTTAATGGCGACTTGAAAGCCACCCTGCAAGCCGTGCCCCCAGATGTGCAGGCCCTCACGGTGGGACGTACTAATTTCCTGCCTCCCCCTCAGGATTCCTGCCTGGAAGGTTCGGAGCTTGGAGGCTTCCATCAGCTTCAGCTGCTGCGGGAGCGACACTCTCTTAACAGCTTGGGCCAGCCATTGCCAGGCAAAATTTGCCATCGCGCTTTGCCTGGCATCAGCATCAGTGACGGCAATCATGGGGCAGCTGTGGCCGGTCAGGCCTTGGGCGCCCTTGAGACGACAGAGATCGAAATCCTGCATTTTCCGGTGCGTAGCCTGGCCCAATTCAGTGCCAAGATCAGCCATGGGGCCCAGGCCTTGGCCAACAATCCCAGTTTAAGTCCCCAGGTGGGCGCCACCTGGCGGCAGGTCTATCGCGAGCATGTGCTGGGCGGAACCATTGGCACTTACTACGACAACCTTTGCCTTACGCCCCTCGAACGAACGCGCATGCTCGAGGAAGGCAGCTTGCTGCACGATTCCCGTTTGCACAATTGGTTAGCGGGCCCCTTGCCTTCTGCGGTGTTTGCCGCGGCAGTAACTACAGGCCAGCCTTCGCCGCTTGTGGCTGTGATTACTCCATATTACGAAGAGTCCTTGGATTTGTTGTGGCAGTGCCATCGCTCGGTACTTGACCAAGATTTTCCCTGTCTGCATGTGTTGGTGGCAGACGGCAAGCCCCAGGCAGCCCTCGATGCTTGGCAGGCCCACCATGTTGTACTGCCCAAAGCCCATGGCGATGTTGGCTCAACACCAAGGCTGATCGGTAGTTATCACGCCATTGGCCTTGGAGTGGAGGCCGTGGCTTTTCTGGATGCCGATAATTGGTTACACCCTGGCCATATCAGTGGACTGATGCGGGCACGAGCTGCAAGTGGAGCGGCATTTTTGTCTTCCAGCCGGATGCTGTGCCGCTTGGATGGAAGTGTAATGGGTCGCTGTCCGCTGATTGACCCTGAGCGGTTTATCGATACCAGTTGCATGCTTTTTGCCAAAGAAGCATTTCCTCTTTTGCATCATTGGGTTCTGATGCCCGATTATGGCCATCCCATCAGCGACCGAATTATGTTTCACCATGTGCGGGAATCTGGCATCAAATGTCATCATCTAGACGAACCTTCTGTCTTTTATCGCTGCGGCAAGCCAGGTCTTTACTGGGACATGGGCGAAGACCCCCCGGCGGGTGTCTCAGCACGACCTGATTATGAGACAATTTTTCAAAGTTGGATAGCGGATGGCAATCCACCACTTTAAGCATTGTGTTTAGCATGGATTTGTACCTGCGTTAGGGGTTGCCAAACGCCTTGCGGGATGGGGATGGCGACGCTGGAATTGGGCTAGGTGGCGGCGGCATTATGTGATTTATGCATAAAATGAACGAGGGGCATATGGCCCTCGTCTGCAGTGCATGGCTGAGCTGGGCTGCCGCCAGGGCCAGCCGACTGTCGAGATCCACCACTTGGGCGCATTGCATCACGGCGGCCGCCTGAATGGCCTGAGCTTCCCCGTGTTCGCGCAGGACCCATTTGTACACCTCAATGATGGTGATCGCCGGCACCACCAGCTCCCGTTCGTCGGCCATCAGGGCTAGGAAGTGTTCGGTCTGATCACTGTTGGTGAATATCTCGATCCAGCCCGAGGAATCCACCACCACCCGCTTTTGCGTCACAGGCGGTCTCCCTCGCGCTCAAAGGTGTTCTTACCCGGCAGAAAACCGCCCAGCGCCGCTGGTAACTGGGTGGGCACCAGTTTGATGCGCCCCGGTAGGGCGACCACCTGCAGGGTCTGCCCGAGGCTGAGGCCGAACTGCTCGCGAACCCGCTTGGGAATCACCACCTGGAACTTGGGGGAGAAGGTCGTGATATCCATGGCAAAGTCGTCGTTGGGGATGCCGATCGATCTGGATCTGTTTTGCGGCCAGGGACGCTGGCTGGGCGAAACGCCAGGCGGTGGCTGGGAATCTGCGTCACCCAGACGACAAGGCCCCTGCTTCAGCGGCAACCGTCGGTCACAGCGCCTTGATTCGAGGCTGCAAAGGGCTCTAATCCGGGATCTCAGCCACAAGCAACTCCACATCCACCAGCTCTCACAGGAACTGGACCAGTAAAGTGGGACACTTCAATCTTAATGCGAATTTACTCACCCGCAGCTGCAGTTGCACAATGCCCGCAGCAACCCCCACGCCCCCATGAACCAACTGCGCCACCAGCCCTCGTTGTTGAACCGCATCGCCCGGGTGCTGCTGTGCCTGGTGTTCATCCATGCCGTGATCGGCAAGGTGACGGGCTTTGCCGGTGTGGCCGGAGCCATTGCCGCGAAGGGACTGCCGCTGGCGCCCGTGCTGCTGGTGGCGGCCATGGCCCTGATGGCGGTCGGTTCGGCCCTGGTGATCAGCGGCTGGAAAGCCCGCCTGGGGGTAGTGCTGCTGCTGCTGTTCCTGGTGCCCACCACCCTGCTGTTTCATGGCGATGTGGCGGACAATATGGAGCGGATTCAGCTATTAAAAAACTTGGCGATCATGGGCGGGTTGCTGCTGGTGGCAGACCAGGACAGCAAATGAGCTGCTGCATAACTTGCTGATTGACCCGGCTCAACGCCCGCAGCGCATCAACGGTCTGGGGTGACGGGCTGGGTCCAGCGACGGTAGAGCCAGATGCCAGCACCGCCCCAGAGCAGGCTCCAGAGGATGAAGGTGGCGGCGGTGCCGAGCTGGCCGCCCTCCAGGGGATAGACGCCGGCGTTGATCAGGCCGGCATCGATCAGAGAGCCGCCGATCCCCCAGCCCAGCACCCAGGAGAACATGAAGCCAATGGCCTGGAGGTTGCCCGTCATGGGAGTGGGGATGCAGTGATGGCGAGCCGCTCCCCCAGGGATGCCTGGGGGAGTGGCTGAACCCAGCGTAGGCTCCGAAAAGAAGGGGGTGAGAACGCCGGCAAGATATATTCGACTAGAAATTATTAATAGAACAATTTGCCAAAGGCAATTCTATCTTGATTAAAGCGTAAGAGTTTTTCAAGGAAGTTTGCCAATTGGTCATTTATTTATTCATTCATTCAACCGGCGGTTGATAGCTTGTGTCACCATGGGCCCTTTGGTAACTGGTGATACCTTTGGGATGCATGATACCCAGTGAGCCAGCCTGGATAGCATCGGGAGATTTCTCTGGAATACCCAAGATTTCCCTAGCCTGCTCAAGGGGCAGGTCTTTCAAGGAAAAATAGTCGATGTCATACATCACGTCCCGATTACATTTGCGACCACGGATGATTGCATCAGCAAGACGAACTGGCATGCCGGGCAAGTCCAAATGTCCCTTGTCCGCATTGAGAGCGCCGCCTCCCCATTGATCTAGGCGACCTGTTTCAAATAAAGATACAATAGCTACAATGAAAGAAAAACCACTTGGATCAGGAATTGCCGAACCAATGAAAGAAAAAACCTCCAATTCCCCCTCAATTGTTGTGGCATAATTTGCCAATACATGCAGCCAATCATGTTGGGCAATGCTGGGATTCACACTTCCCTCTTGACCCGCGAAGATAAAGCCCCTGCCCTTGTAATACTCCCAAATTGTACGGCCTAAGGTGCCAGTATCGCATTGCTCCAATTCTATCCACTGCTGCAACAACTCTGGATCCTCATCATCACATTCGAAAGGGTCCATGAGATGCTTGTGTACTCGCATCATTCTTCCACCCTTTTCCAGGAGCAGCGGATCACCCAGATATCCCTTGCGGTGCAGATCGTTGGCAACAATTGCATAGGCGCCCCGACTCATATCTCGACCAACACTCAAAAATTCTTCCTGAATAGCAAGGGAATCGGCAAGTTGTTCTACTGCGATTGCCACTTCTTCTGGCAGGGGGTCAAGGACTAACTCTGCCAGCAGGAAAAGCTGCAGCAATCGATGCTTAATGACTGCAGGAACATCTAGAAAATCAGAACCAAGAGCTTGAATACTGAATTCAGAATTCAAATCAATTGAATCAGAATCAACACCCAAAAGACAGGAGCCAATCGCATGAATGAGCTCGAGCTGCGTGCGGCCGGATGGGCGATTTTGGCTACCCGCTTGTTCACTAAGAAAGTACAGAGCCTGCAGGGCATGTTCCCTTTGCGCCTGACTCAGGGTCTGGAAATCAGGGTCAAGCGTAAGCGTGGAACTATTGGTTCTTGCCATTGGTGATACGTAGAAAATTAATTTTCATTGCCATTCTACCATGTAGGCTCACCCGGTGGAACCTTCAGCTTTGCGCAGGATCCTCCATTCCCAACGGAATTCAATTGGAAAAATCCGCAATTGGCCTTTGATGCCAAGAATGATGACAGACGAATCACTGCGATGTAATGTATTCTCCAAGATGTCTGGCGTCAACTATGTATTCGGGCCCTGCCCTAAACCGCTTATCTCCTTGTCGAGGTCCAGGCAGATTGGCTATCTCTTATTTATAAATATCTAATTCGCCGTCCAGCGCCCTTAACTGGGCCTCGCTTGGCCGGTGGTGACCCCGCCCCGGTGCAGGCCCCCGTAGGACGGCTTAAAGGGCCCTGTGGGCTTTGGCGGCACGGCGGCTGCAGCCCCAAGGGCCAGGGCTGCGGCCCCCGGCTCTCCCCGGCGGAACTGAGGCTTGCCGAGGCTACAGACTGGCAAGACCATCAAGGCGTTGGCAGGCTCTAGAGGCCCTGATGCCAGTCTCAACAGGAGCTTTGAGCCAAAGAGCCCTATCGAGAAAAAAAAAGCGGGCGGCGGGAATCGAACCCGCATCATCAGCTTGGAAGGCTGAGGTTTTACCACTAAACTACGCCCGCAGCAGTTCGTTTGTATCATCCGGGCCGGCCTGGTGGCCTGACCGGGAGGGAAAAACGAACATCTGAGCCATTATGGCCTTTCCAGGCCCCTCCGCCTTGACCGTGCCGCCTACCTCCGTATCCCAGCCCCCGGATCCTGCCCCGGGGAGCCCCCAAGAGCCCAATGGGGCCCTGAACTCCTGGCTTGAGGATGGCCCCAAGGACGCCAGTGAGTTGGCGCCCTCCCGCCAGCGACGACTGTTGCTGTCCTATGGCCTGGGAGATGCCGGCACCGGCATGGCGGCCTCACTTATCGGCTTCTATCTGTTCATCTTTTACACAGCCGCAGCGGGCCTGCCGGCCTGGATGGCTGGTCTGGTGTTGATGCTGGCCCGGCTCTGGGATGCCGTCAATGATCCGTTGGTGGGCTGGCTCAGTGACCGAACCCGCAGCCGCTGGGGGCCCCGCTTGCCCTGGATTCTGTGGAGTGCGGCGCCGTTGGGGGTGGCCATGGCCTCCATGTGGTGGCTGCCCCCCGGCAACGCCTGGATGAAGTTGGTGGTGTTCGTGTTGATCTCGATCGTCGCCAACAGCCTCTACACCTGCGTCAACCTGCCCTACGCGGCCCTGGCCGCCGAACTCACCACCAACACCGAACTGCGCACCCGCCTCAATACCTCCCGCTTCACCGGTTCAATCATCGCCAGCCTGGTCGGCATCGTGCTCGGCGGTCTGCTGCTGCGCGATCACCACAACGCCGCCAGCTTTCTGCGGGTCGGCATGATCTCCGGCGCCCTGATCACCCTCTCCACCCTGGCCTGCGGTTGGGGCATCGCCCCGGTGGCACTGCGCTGCCAGCAGCCCTCCCCCTCCCCTGGCGCCACCCGCCGCCTGCTGCGTCAGGTGGGCAACAACCACCGCTTCGTGATGGTGCTGGGGCTCTACCTTCTGCTCTGGTGCGCCCTGCAATTGATGCAGACTGCGGCGCTCATCTTTCTGCCGGTGGTGATGCGGGTGCCGGAGGACTGGAGCAACTGGATCCTGCTGCCCTTTCAAATCAGCACTTTGGTGGGGCTGCAGCTGTGGAATCTGGTCTCCCAGCGCGCTGGTCGCCTCAAAGCCCTGCATTGGGGATCGTCCCTCTGGATCAGCGGCTGCCTGTTAGCCATGGTGCTGCTGCCCATGGATGGGGCCCTCGGTGCCCCCACCGCCCCCGCCAACCTGCTGCGCCTGGGGGCGCTTGTGGCCACGATTCTGGTGGTGGGGTTGGGGGCTTCCACCGCCTACCTGATTCCCTGGTCCCTGTTGCCTGATGCCATCGACGCCGATGCCGAAAAACCCGCCGGGCTATACAGCGCCTGGATGGTGTTCGCCCAGAAGATCTGCATCAGCGTCGCCCTGTTTCTGTTTGGCAACCTCATGAGCCTGACGGGCTACGCCGCCTCCAGAGGCATCCTCCAGCCCGCCAGTGCCCTCACCGCCATCCGCCTGTGCATGGGCCTGATCCCGGCGGTGTTGGTGGTGCTGGCCCTGTTGGTGATGCGCCGCTGGCCAAGCCAACCTGCCAGCGCCCTCCCCGCCAATTGATGAAAACGCCGCGCTGGTTGGAGCGTCTCGGCATCAGCTTGATGATCGGCGGCCAGGCGATCAGCGCCATCGCCCAAGGCCGCATCGGCGTCCAGGATCTGCTGCAGGAATTGTTTGAGGCCGGTCCCGCCAGCCTGCTGATCATCATGATCACCGGCCTGGCCGCCGGCACCGTCTTCAACATCCAGGTGGCGGCAGAACTCTCCAGCCGGGG
>CAMDWF010000108.1 GCA_945878795.1 Synechococcus sp. UW140 | reverse complement strand
CGCTCGGCGGATGGTAAGAACAAGCTTGATCACGATGTACTCGGCGATTTCGCCGCCTACACGACAATTTCTCGGCCTAACCATGAACGACGCCATCGCCCTGGGCGTTGTGTCGCATCCTGACGCGCTCTGGGGGCAGGTCCAACTGCAGCACCAGCAGCCGATCCAGCCGCCGCCGTCACAATGGTGAGATGAATCGTTCCGCCGACTGGCTGCATCAGGCGCAGGCCATCAGGCGGTGGACAAGGCCCTCAAGGGTTTGCACCTGCGCCATGGCCAGCAGGCGTGGGGCCACGGCCTCGGGCGCTCCAACCCCGATAGCCTGCCCGATGGGGCCCCGACCGACCATTTCGGGCGGCTCCAGAGCGACGACGCCCTGAACCATGCCCGTTCGATCGTTGACGCAATCGCTGCTGCGCTGGCCTGAGCCCGAGCAGATCCTGAACCAGGTGCGCCTCTGGGCGGCCCAGGTGGCGGCGGAGCATCCGGGCCTGGAGCGGGTGGCCCTGTTGTGGCCCTGTTCGGCAGCTACGGACGGGGTGACGCCGGGGTCGGCAGCGATCTCGATCTGTTGCTGATCGATACCGCTAGCAGCGGCCCCCAACACCAGCGCCTGCTGGCCTGGCCCCTGGCGGAGCTGCCGCTCAGCTGCGATGCCCTGGTACTCACGCCCACCGAACACGCCGAGCTGCTGGCCAGCGGCTCAGCCATGGCCGCCGCGCTGCAACGAGATAGCCGTTGGCTGTGGCAGCGGTAGCGATCAGACGCTGAGCGAACCACGCCAGTTGGTGCTCCTGTGAGGTGATCGCCTCAACATTGGATGCGTGTCTGTCATACAAGTTGGCATGCATCTCGTAAACTTCATTGCATCACGTCCGTGGGGTGCCATGAGTGCTGTCAGCCTCCGACTTCCAGACCACCTGGAGCAACAGCTCAGTGAGGAAGCACGGCTCAGTGGCCAACCCCGCTCCCAGCTGCTGCGCGAGGCCTTGGAAACCCTGCTGTCCCAGCGGCGGGAAGGAAGGGCGCAGGCGGCCCTGAAGCTGGCCGCAGAGGCTTTGGCCAGCGATGCGGACGCCTGCGCGGAGGCCCGGGAGTTGGCCGCGGATTTCCTGATGGCGGAAAACGAGGCGATGGCCGGGGCTGAGGCGCCTGCGACCGCGACCGAACCGTGGTGGCGCTGATGCGCCGCGGTGAGGTCTGGGTGGCACGCCTCAACCCCAATCAGGGGGCCGAGGTGGGCAAGGTGCGGCCGGTGGTGGTGATCCAGGCCGATGCACTCACCGAAGCCGGCCTCGCCACCCTGCTGGTGGTGCCCCTCACCAGCCAGCGTCGCCGCGGCGCCGAAGCCCTGCGGGTGCCGATCCCCGCGCCCGCGACCGCTTGCTGCGCGAGTGCTGGGCGATGGCGGAGCAACCCCGGGCCCTGGATCGCAACCGCATCGGCGAAGGCCCCCTCACCCGGCTCAGCGCTGCTGAAATGGACGCTCTGGAGCGGGCGCTAAGGGCCGCCTTGGGATTGGCGGGCGTCTGATGCCACGTGTGGACCGGCATGGATCTTGCTGGCGGCAGCGAGCAGCGGAATCCGGAGTTCACGGGCCTGCACCACGGCGGGTGCCACTCGCTTGCCCTGCCCTGGATGGGCGCCGGCGGTTGGCGCATCAGGCCAGCTGGGACGAGGAACCCCTGACCACGCTTCGGCATAGCGGTGACGCTGATCAAGCCAGCCAGCCAGCCAGGGCAGAGCCAAATCACGGTGGCCCCTGGTTATGGAGCCGCACCAGGGTGATTCAGCTGGAAGGGGATGGGACGACGCGCGCGCGTAAGGGGCGCAGTGAGGCGCCCCCCAAAGGCACCGACTGAAAGCCTGGGAAAGCTTTTGCACGTGCCAATCTCTTCATTGGCCTCAGGAGCATGATTTTTTTTGGGGGGGCATATTTACGGCAAATTTGCATGCCCATGCAGTGATCATGTCGCTTCGCATTTTCGCCCAACGCAGCAAGCGCTTTACGCCTTTGCTGGCCGCACCGGCTGCGCTGCTGTTGAACCAGGGGCAGGCCAAGGCCGTTCTGACCTACAACATTTTTGAATCTGCAGGAAATGTGGTAGTTCAGACGAGTGGCAGCTTGAATCTCACTGGGGCAACGCCAAATGGCATCAGTGGATGTAGCGCTAATGGTGCAATTAGATCGGATTTAGCAGTTGTCTGCAGTGGTCCGAGTAACATTTTGCCACAATACGGTATCTTAGGCCCTGCGTCCTTCAATGGAACCGTAGTTATCGTACCCGCATCCAGCGTCTCTGGAATAACGGCTTCCTTTTTTGCTGCCGTTAATGGATTTGTGATTGATTCTACGTACGTCTCAAACACTCCAATTGTCAGCAGCGCCACGTTTAATGGCACAACCCTCGCAAAACTCGGCTTCACCACAACGGGCCTGATCGGCACTTGGACCCTCAACGGCACCAGTGAGTCAATCCAGGTGATCCTTGGGGCTCCCACAGCCGCCACCGCCGCCCCCCTGCCCCTACTTGGTGCCGGTGCCGCCTTCGGCTGGAGCCGCCGCCTGCGCAAGCGCATCGCCGCTCCGTTGATCACGCCGCCCCAGGCCTGATTGCAGCGCTGATTCACTTCCTAGCCCTGCCATCGGCGGGGCTTTTTTGTGGCCGCCGTGTGCGGCGAATCTTTCTCTGAGTTTTGACAGCTGAGTTCTGCCATGCCCCCCAGCTCTGAACCTTCTCTCTATGGCAGCCCCGTGCTCCTCTCCGCCCCAGGCCTGAGCGTGGTGGCCCTGGTGCTCTTCGTGCTCTTCGCCTCCCTGGTGGCTGCAGTCCTGTTCCCGCTGCAGCTGCTCGATCCCGCCTGGCAGTTGCGCCTGGCAGCCGCCCTGATCAACACCGCCCCCTTCCCCCTGCTCGGCCTGGCCCTGCTCCAGATCGCCGCCGAGCTCGGCCCCCACGATCCGCTGCTCAAAAACCGCGCCCGCCTCTGCTCCCAGCTGGCCGTGGCCGCCGCCCTCGGCTTTCTGCTGCTCCTCCCCCTGCAGACCATCGCCGGCCTACGGACCAGCCGCACGGCCAACAACGCCCAGGCCGCCCGCATCCAGGGCGCCGAGGCCAAACTCAAGGCCCTCCGCCAGGTCGTGACCGGCGCCGCCAGCAACGCCGATCTCAACCAGCAGCTCCAAAAACTCCAAGGGCCCGTGCTGGGTCCCGCCGACATCGCCCAGCCCCTGCCCCTGCTCAAGGCCCAGGTGGCTGCCGTGCTCGATCAGGCGGCCCTGCAGATCAGCCGCGAGCGCGAGGCCAGCCAGCCCCGCACACCCCTGCTGCTGCTGCCCGAGCTGCTCCGCCATGCCCTCGCCAGCCTGGTGCTGGCTCTAGGCTTTACCGCCCTGGCCCGGCGGCCTGGCGAACCCCGCACTCTGCTGCAGGAGCTGCAGAGCGGATGGCGGCGTTCCCGATTCGGCGGCTCCGGCCGACGACATCCAGGCTCCTGGGGCTAGCTGCGCGTGCTGGGGCACCGTGATGCATCGCCGAGCAGGTGGCCGATCGATTTCTCCCACAAACTGAGCGCCCAGCTCAAGTGGATGCAGCTTCGGCTCGATCCAGAATCCGGCGCGATCCTGTTCCGCCACCCCACCCTGCGGGGCATCCCTGATCTGGTGGTGGAGGGCGATGGCTACACCATGGAGTTCATCGGCCCCACCCTGCTCTGCCTGGACATCCAGGACCCGAGCGGCATGGCTCGCCTGCTGGCCGAGCCCATCAAAGGCAAGCAATCAGCCATTGCGCCCCAATCGCCAGAGCTTTTGCTGCTGCCAGACTGGCTCCATGGAAGCGACGACTGCCCCCTCCATTGAGACACGCCTCCCCCTGCTGGCGGCGGCGATCGGCGCTCACATTCCAGGTGCCCAGGTGCGTCTGTTCGGTTCCCGTGCCCGCGGTAACGCCAGTCCCGATTCGGATATCGACCTGTTGATCACGGTTCCCGACATCTGGCTGGCCCGCCACGATCGCTGGCACACCCTCAGTGAGCTCAGGCGCCGGCTGGCCATGGTCGACGTGTCGCTGGATCTGCTGTTGTTTTCGGAAGCAGAAGTGGCGGAACGTCAGCACTGGCAGAGCCATGTGATCGGGCAGGCCTATCGGGAGGGGCAGCTGCTCCATGGTCCTCTCTGAAGCCGAGGGCTTCCTGAAGATGGCCAGAGCTGACCTGGCAACCGCTCTGGAGAGTTCAGATCCGGCTCGGTTCCGCGAGGCAGCCTGGGGATTTTGGTTGCAACAGGCTGCCGAAAAGGGCCTGAAAGCTTGGCTGCATCAGCACAGGCGGAATCAGGTCAGCCGTATTACAATCAACCCATTAGTCGTACAAAGTCGGGGCTGAGCTCCATGCCACTCACCGTCAGGCTGGACAGCGAAACCGAACGCTGCCTGCAGGAGCTGCTGGCTGCCACAGGCCAGGACAAAAGCACCCTCATCCGCCAGCTCATCCGCGATCGCTGGCAACAGCGCCGGCCCTCCCCCTCGATCACCGCGCAGTTGGGCGGCCACCCCAATCACTTCCTCGACACCCTGCCAGCGGGCAGCGCTGAACGCCAGGAACGGCGCCGGCTGCTCATCGAGCAACTTCAGGCGCGCCGGCTGGAGCGCTGCTGATGCGGCGGATCCTGATCGATTCGGGAATCCTGCTCAGCTACTACCAGCAGCAGGAGCCCCTGCATCAGGCGGTGGTGGCCTTCTTTGATCACAACGCCGCCCAACTGATCACCTCGCCGATCTGCATCGCCGAGGTGCTCTGGCTGCTGGGCAATCCCGGTGATCCCCGCGTCCTGAGCGCTCAGAACCACCTGCTCGGAGCCGTCAGCTGCGGTGGCATCGAGGCGATCAACCTGGTCCCGGAGGATTACGCCCGCATCGCCGAACTCAACCAACGCCATGCCGATCTACCCGGTGATTTCGCCGATCTCACCCTGGTGACACTCTCGGAGCGCCTGGATATCGCCGACATCCTCTCCCTGGACAGCGACTTCGATTTCTATCGGCGCTTCCGGCGACAACCCTGCCGCCGGGTTCCCCTCTCATAAGCCATAGGGCTGGCTTCAAAGCGTCGCCCGGCCCGTGTCATAGACCTCAAAACCGCAGGTTTTGGCCGCCTTTTGCCAGGCCGCGTCGAAGCGTTCCCAGCGAAAGTTGCGGGGGTCGTAGCGGCTGCGGCTGCGGTCGACGGCGGCGTGGCTGGTGACCCGGCTGAGGGGGATGCCGTAGCGGGCCTGCCAGAGCAGCACCTGGGCGGCAGCGCTGCGGTACTGGGCGTCGCTGTAGCCGCTGTGGCTGGCCGTGTCGCCGCGGCCATCGGCCGGGGATTCGAGGCTGAGGTGCAGGGCCAGGTTGTTGATCGAGCCCAGCGATGTCGGCCGGATGCGCACGGTCATGTCCCCCCATGCCGCCATGCCGGCGCCATAGGCACGTTTATCGTCGTTCACCACCCGCAGGCGCTGGCCGCCGATGTCTACCAGCACGTGATAACTGGCCTGGTCGTCATCATTGGGGTGGGGCGTGGCGAACATGCGCAGGGTGTCGGCGGCCCCGATCACGGTTTCGTGCAGCACGATCAACTGGGGCCGGTTTGGCACCGCTCGGCCGTAGAAATCGTGACCCTGGCGTTCGCCGAAGTTGGTGGCATCGGCGGGGGCGGCCCGTTCGGGAGTCAATCCCAAGCGCACCTCGCATTGGCGCAGGGCGGCCTCCGGCTGGCGGGGCAGGGGGCTTTCGGCCAGCCACTGCACCGGCCAGGGGGGGCGGGGGCCGCAGCCGGAGAGCAGGGCCGCGCTGGCCAGGGCGCAGGCCGCCGGCAGCAGGGGGCGGTGGCAGGTTTTGGGTCGACGCTGCGACGGCGACGGCGCGGGCTGTGGCAAGGCGTTGTTGACCTTGGGAGGGGGTCCGGGGTGGGCCATCCGGTTAGGGAGAGACAAGCCGGGCTCCATCGTCTGCCATGGCCGTCCGTGGCACCGTGGTTGCCATTGCGATCTTGGCCCCATGGCCGTTTCTGACGTTGGCTGGCCCCAGGTGGCTTTTGTGGGTCTCGGCGCCCTTGGCGCCCCCATGGCCGCCAACCTGCTGGCCGCCGGCGTACCCCTGACGGTGCATAACCGCAGCCGCGATCGGGAACTGCCCCTGGAGGCCCTGGGGGCCAGCCGGGCCGCCGATCCGGCGGCGGCGGCGGCCTCAGCCGCGTTGGTCTGCCTTTGCCTGCGCGATGACGACGCGGTGCGAGAGGTGCTGCTGGGGCCCCAGGGAGTGGTGGCCGGGGCCGCCCCGGGCACTTTGATACTGGATTTTTCGACCATCGCCCCCGCCAGCAGCGCAGCCCTGGCGCAGGTCCTGGCCGGGCACGGCCTGGCCTATCTCGATACTCCGGTGACGGGCGGCACCGAGGGGGCCCGCGCCGGCGCTCTGGTGGTGTTAGTGGGCGGGGACCCCTTGGATTTGGAGCGGGCCCGGCCGCTGCTGCAGGTGGTGGGAGGCGCCATCCACCACTTCGGGCCGGTGGGGGCCGGCCAGCGGGTCAAGGCGGTGAATCAGGTGCTGGTGGCCGGCAGCTATGCGGCCGTGGCTGAGGCGATGGCGTTGGGGGTGCGATTGGGGTTGCCGATGGCGGCGGTGTGTGGCGCCCTGGAAGGCGGTGCGGCCGGTTCCTGGGCCTTGCGTCATCGGGCCGGCGCCATGCTGGCGGGTCAGTTCCCGCTGGGATTCAAGCTGGAGCTGCACCGCAAGGACCTGGCCATCGCCCTGGCGGCGGCGGCCGAGCTGGGCCTGGAGTTACCCGTGTGCGAGCGGGTGGCGGCCCTGGAGGAGGCCCTGATCGCCCGGGGTTATGGCGGCGAGGATGTGTCGGCCCTGGTGCGCTGGTTTGGGCCTTTCATCGATCCCACTTGAGTCGATTGCCTCCAGCATGCTTCAGTTCAGGGTGTTGATGGCCCGGGCTACCAGCACAAGTAAGACCACCAATGTGGTAATGGTGTGGCCGATCTGCAGCAATTTAGTGCGCCAACCCAACAATAAATAGCCTTCTGGGGGGCCCAGGGTGTTGCTGGAAATTATGGTTAGGAATAGATAGTCGATCGGATGGGGTTTCCAGCGGGCGTAAATATTTCCGCTCTGCTCTGGAAACAGGATGTCGGGTAAATCGTTCGGATCGGTGAGGTGGCGTAGTTGCTCTGGATAGTCGACGTACCAGTACCAAAAAAAGAAAATCAAATTTATGGAAAGGTATAAAACAATCGCCTGAAGCAGCAGGTCATAGGACTTCAACTGGATGTCGACGATCGCCAGGTTGACGATGATGATGTTCAACA
>CAMDWF010000107.1 GCA_945878795.1 Synechococcus sp. UW140 | reverse complement strand
TGGCTGCTGGTCGCATCCTGCGCACTGGAGGCAAGGAACTGGCCCTGGAACTGGAGCGTCGCGGTTACGATTGGGTTGATGCAGGTCTCGAATCATCAGATCAGGCCGATGCCGTCGGTCCGGCCCTGGAGGTGGTCTGAAATGGTTTCCCTCGCAGTGTCGCCTGTCACGGCCCCCGGTTCGGCTTCAGCTGCCTGGCTGGAGTCTGTTTTGCGAGTATTTGAGCCACCCCTGCCCGTCGCCGTGGGCGCATCTGTTGGGGGCCTGGCCCGGCATCGGACTGCGGCCCGCGACTATCTCCGGCGCACAGGCCTGCCGCCCACCCGTAAGGAGGCCTGGCGTTTTACCAGCCTGGCCCCCCTGATCGCCGTGCCCCCACTGGTCTTGTCAGCGCCGGAGCGGCGGGGGCTTGAGCCGGACCATCCCCCTGCCAGCAAGGCCCTAAGGCTGTACTGGGACGGTGAACACGATCCTTTGGATGGTGTGGATTTGCCAGAAGGCCTTTCTCGCCTAGAAAGCGGTGTCCAGGACGCCCTCTTGGGCACGGTGCTGGAGGCGGCCGGGACTGCGGATTCCTGGTTGGTGAGCTTCAACGCTGCTCTTGCCTTTCAGGTGTTGGCCCTGCGGGTGCGGGGGCGGGTTGCTGTGCCATTGGAATTGGTCAGTGATTGCGGCCAGGCGACCGGCGTGCGGCCCTTGAGACTGCTGTTGTTGCTGGAGGAGGACGCCAGTCTGGAGTTTTTGCAGGTCCATCGTGCTGCGGGCACTAGCCTTGCCTCGGTGGTGGTAGAAGCCCAGCTCGCACCCAGGTCCCGGTTGCGCCATGGCGTCCTGGCCCAGGGCACGGATGCGAGTTGTCTGCTTGCCCATCTGGCTGTTTCCCAGGCCCAAGCCAGTGAACTGGACCTGACAACCGTGGCGGGCGGCTGGGGTTTGGTACGCCTGGAGCCCGCCATTACCCAAGTGCACGGGAATGCATCCACCCGGCTGCGGGGCTTGCAGGTGGCTTGCGATCGGCAGATTGCCGACCTCCATAGCCTTGTGCGTTTTGAAGGTCCGGAGGGTCAGCTCGACCAACTGCAGAAAGCCGTCGTCGACGATGCCGGGCGCAGCGTTTTCCATGGGGCGGTGCAGGTGCCCCAAGCGGCCCAGCGTACAAGTGCCTCCCAGTTGAGCCGCAACCTTCTGCTCTGCGACCGGGCCAGGGTGGACGCGATTCCCCAGCTGGAGATAGTTGCCGATGACGTGCGCTGTACCCACGGGGCCACCGTGACTCGGTTGCAACAAGAAGAACTATTTTATCTACGCAGTCGTGGACTAGGTGCCGACCAGGCCGCGCGCTTGCTCCTGGAAGGGTTTTGCGACGAGATCCTGACCAGTTTGCCGGAGTCGGCCTTCCGTTGGGAGCCCGCCGTTGCCTTGTTGAGCAAGGCCCTGCCCCGATGACCATCGTCCGTTCCCCCGAGCCCCAGATGCCACTGCCAGCCACTGCGGCGTCGACCCCTATCGGGACTGCTCCAGGGAATAATCCGGCGCCCGCCGTGGAGGACCTGGCGGTGCTGACCCGGCCTGATTTCCCCCTGTTGGATCAGATCGCCTGCCTTGGCGAGCCCCTCATATATCTCGATTTCGCCGCCACTAGCCAAAAGCCGCGCCAAGTGCTGGCGGCCCTAAACCATTACTACAGCCACGACAACGCCAACGTGCACCGGGGGGCCCATCAACTAAGTGTGAGAGCCACCGAGTCCTTTGAGGGGGCGCGGGAGTCGGTCGCCCGTTTCATTGGTGCCGCCAGCCCCCGCGAGATTGTTTATACCCGCAACGCCAGCGAGGCTATTAATCTGGTGGCCCGCAGCTGGGGCGACTCCTTTCTGCGGGAGGGCGACGAGGTGTTGCTCACCTTGATGGAGCACCACAGCAATCTGGTGCCCTGGCAGTTGCTTGCCCAGCGCACCGGCTGTGTGCTTCGCCATGCCGGAGTAACCGAGAGTGGTGAGCTTGATGTTGACGATTGGATCAGCAAGCTGAACGAGCGTACCCGGCTGGTGAGCGTGGTGCATGTCAGCAATACGCTCGGCGCCTTGAATCCGGTAGCCCGACTCGCCGAACTGGCCCACAACGCCGGTGCCCTGATTATGGTGGACGCCTGCCAGAGCCTGCCCCACCAGCGCCTTGCGGTGGCCCAGCTCGACTGTGATTTTTTGGTGGGTTCTTCCCATAAACTCTGCGGTCCAACGGGGATGGGGTTTCTCTGGGCCCGGGAGGCGCTGTTGGAGTCCATGCCCCCCTTTCTTGGCGGTGGCGAGATGATTCAGGACGTCTTTTTGGATCGCTGCACCTGGGCCGAATTACCCCACAAGTTCGAGGCCGGCACCCCGGCCATCGGCGAGGCCATCGGCATGGGGGCCGCCCTGGACTATCTCTCTTCCCTGGGAATGGATCGGATCCATGCCTGGGAGCAGCACTTGACCCGCAGGCTTTTTGCGAGGCTGCAGGCGATAGAGGGGTTGCGCATCCTTGGCCCCACCCCCGAGCAACAGCCCGATCGCGGCGCCCTGGCGGCATTTGCGGTGGAGGGGCTCCATCCGAACGACCTAGCCTCCCTGCTGGATGCGGCGGGGATCTGCATCCGCAGCGGCCACCACTGCACCCAGCCGTTGCACCGCCATTACGGTCTCAGTGGCTCGGCCCGGGCCAGCCTGGCCTTCACCACCACGGAGGCGGAAATCGACCATTTCGCCAACGAACTGGTGGGGGCCATCGGCTTCCTGCGGGAGCACGCCTGATTTGGTCTGGGGGCAGGGGCCGCCCGCCGGGTAATGCGGGGTTGCCTTGCAGCTTTGGTGGCTAAGTTCAATCGACAAAGAGGCAGTTGAACCATGGGCCAAAACCAGCCGATCACCCTTGGGGCAGCGGCGGTGATGGCCTTGCTGGCTGCGCCCGTACTAGCTCAGACATCGCCAAAACCACCGCCAGCCCCCGGCCCGCTCCCAGCCACTCCCCCTGCCAAGCCAGCGGTGGAGCGCATTGAAGGGTCGGGGGTCCCGGCGCCCCCAGCCCGATCGGCCCCGGCTGCTTTGGCCCCCAAGGTGTTGGTCGAACCGTTGATTTTGTGGCAGCCCGAGGGTGCCACGATCCCCAGGCCGGCTGCAGCCCGTTCTCCCTCCCCCGCCGCGCCGGGCCGCCCTCCGGGAGGGGCTGTTCGTTCTGTTGCTGGCCCCAGCCGCCCCAATGGCCAGGTCGATCCTTTCGCGCCGATGGGGCCAGGGGCTGGAATCAATCCATTTTTGCCAGGGATGGCACCCCAGGGAGCCGGCGGTTCCCAGATGGATCCGAGGTGGAGGGGCGGGGCGAGCAGCCCAGGTGGGGACCCTCCAGGCGCTCGGCCCCAACAAAGGCTCAGGCAGGGGTCCAATGGCATGCCGATGGGGCCTGGGGGGGGCTCCCTTGGCGGCCACCAAGGCCTTCCGATGTCAGACGGGATGATGCCGCCTCCCCCGGGCGTCATACCTCCCGGAGCCGGGACACCTGGGCCTGGGGAGATACCACCTGGGGCTCTGCCGCCTGGGGTCGTTCCCCCTGGGGTCCAGGCACCGGATGCACCAGCGACGGGGTCGCCATTGGCTGGGGCGAAATCCGCACAAGAGTGGTCTCCATGGCCTTCGCTGCTGGCCACCCTGGGGCTGGGGGGGGTGTTGCTGGCCTTCGTGGCCCGGCGCCGTTTTGCCAGCGGGTCGCCAACCCGCGTTGCGATCGACGAGGGGGGCCGCAAGAACGCGCCGCCGGACCTCATTCAGAACGGGGACAAGACGGACTGACGTCAGGGCCGCGCCCTTGGTGAGCGGCCGTTTCGGATGGCCCTGCGAGGAGCACTCTTGGGGGCCGTGGGTAAGCCCCACCATGGCTGTTGGATTCAACCCACCAGGGCGAGGGTCTGATCGGCCGCTTGCTCGCCCGCCAGGATGGCTCCCTCGCCGTAGCCGGGCCAGCGCGTCGCCATTTCGGTGCCAGCCCAGACCACCCGGCCATGGCCTTGGCGCCAGGCTGGGCCAAAGCCAGTCCATGCCCCTGGGCTCAGGTAGGTGGTGAAGGCGCCGGTGCTCCAGCTGTCTTGGGTCCAGTCCTGTTCGATCAAATCGAGGGGCTGGGCCGCTTCCGGGCCCCAGCAGGCCTCCAGGTCCGCCAGGACGGCGGCCCGCCTTTGGGCGGGGGCCAGCTGGCCCAGGCGGATGGCCCGAGGGCCAGCCACGAAGCCCGCCAGGATGGCCGGGGAGCCGCAGGGGGGCGAACTGTCGGCGACCAAATCCAGCCAGGGCAGATCGCCCAGGGCCAGGCCGTTCTGGCCCCGATCGCGCCAGAAGGGCCTGGCGTAAACGGCCAGCCACTTGGCCATGCAACCCATCGGCGAGCGCTGCAGCAGGGCTTTCTGCTCTGGGGGCAGGTCCGGTTCGAAGCGAATGCCACTGCGCAGCGGCGGCGGGATGGCCACGATGGCCACGGCGGCCTGATGGCCGCGGCCATCGGCCCCCTGCACCCTCACCGACCTGGCATCCTGCCTAATGCCGACTACGGGGTTGCAGCGATGCACGACGGATTCGCCCAGCTGCTGGGCCAGGAGCTGGGGCACCTGGCCCATGCCGCCGTGGACCAACCAACTTTCCGGGTTTTCTTCCTGGGGTGCCACGGCCTGGGTCCAGGCCAGGTGCAGGATCGAGCTCTCCGCGGGCTCAAAGCCCCCCGATCCCCCGACCAGGGCCAACCAGCGCAGGGGCAGCTGGGCGATGGGGTTGTCGCTGCGGGCCTCCATCCAGCTGGTGATTGTCTGCCGGTCGAGCCGCTCGGCGGCAGCCAGGGTCCAGGGGGCCAGCGGTGGGACCTGGGCCACCAAGTCGTCGAATTCTGCCTTGAGGCGGCGGGCTGCGGCGATGGCGACCGGATCCAGAGGTAGGGCATCCGGCTCGAAAAACAGGAAGCTTTGGCGCAGGTCGCTAGCGATGGGGGCACTGCAGGCCTTGCCTTGCCAGTGGAAGAGGCCGAGGCCGTCGTAATGGCTTGGGAAGGTGGCCAGGCCCAGCGCCTGCACCAGGGCGGCCAAGCGGTGGTGGCTGGCGCCGCCCCATTGGCCCCCCAAATCCACCGCGGCCCCGGAGGGGGTGGTGGCCGTTACCAGGCGACCACCGACCCGCTCCTGGGCCTCCAGCACCCGCACCCGCAGGCCCTGGCCCCGCAAGCGGTGGGCCGCCACCAGCCCCGAGAGGCCGGCGCCGACCACCACCACGTCGACGGGTTCAAGCGAGGGGACGGCCATGGGCATTGATTGGGGCAGAAGAAGCCAAGGCCATCTTGGGGCGAATACTCTTCTGGCCAGCGTTTCCTTGAGGGCCCCCGCCCCCGCCCATGAATATCGATGGCAAGGCCTGGCGGACGATCTGGCTGGAGGAGGGGGGACGGTCGGTCGGGGTGATCGACCAGACCCTGTTACCCCATCGCTTTGAAACCAGATCCCTGGTGAGCCTGGAGCAGGTGGCCGAGGCGATCAGCACGATGGTGGTGCGGGGGGCACCGTTGATCGGCGTGGCCGGGGCCTACGGGTTGATGTTGGCCCTGCAGCAGGATCCAGCTGATGCGGCCCTGGCGGCGGCCTTCGAGCGGCTCAATGCCACCCGGCCCACGGCCGTGAATCTGCGCTGGGCCCTGGAGCGGGTGCGGCATCGGGTGGCCTCCCTGCAGGAGGCGGAACGGGCCGATGCGGCCAAGGTCGAGGCTGGCGCCATCGCCGAGGAGGATGTGGCGATGTGCGAGGCCATCGGCGACCACGGCCTGCGACTGTTTCAGGAGCTGGCGGCGGCGCGGCCGGCGCAGCGGCAGAACCGACCCTTGAATGTGCTGACCCACTGCAATGCCGGCTGGTTGGCGACGGTGGACTGGGGCACGGCCCTGGCGCCGATCTACAAGGCACACCGCTGTGGGATGGCGATCCATGTGTGGGTGGATGAAACTCGACCCCGCAACCAGGGAGCCAGCCTCACCGCCTTCGAATTGGGACGGGAGGGTGTACCCCACACCGTAATCGTCGACAATGCCGGCGGCCATCTGATGCAACACGGTGAAGTGGATGCGGTGATCGTCGGCACCGACCGCACCACCCGCAGCGGCGATGTATGCAACAAGATCGGCACCTATCTAAAGGCCCTGGCCGCCCACGACAACGGCGTGCCGTTTTATGTGGCCCTGCCCAGCTCCACCATCGACTGGAGCCTGGATGATGGCGTGGCCGAAATCCCGATCGAGGCCCGCTCCGCAAGGGAGGTGACCCACATCCAAGGTCGTCGCGACGGCGACGCCAGCGATGCCGCTGCCGGCGGCCTGGCCAGCGTGCAGTTGAGCCCTGATGGCAGCGCCGGCTTCAACCCCGCCTTTGATGTCACCCCGGCCCGATTGGTCACCGCCCTGATCACCGAGCGGGGCGTGGCGGCAGCGAGTGAGGCGGGGTTGAAGGAGTTGTTTGAAGACCCTAGACGCGCCGACCACTGATGAACCGTAGCAAGATAGAGATGACAGCAATGACCAGCAGGATATGAATCAGTCCGCCCATGGTGTAGGAGGTGACTAATCCAAGAGCCCAGAGAATGACAAGGACAATGGCAAGAGTTTCAAGCATGATTTTGACCGGAATGGTGATTAAGGTCAATCAACCAAGTCGCCTTGCGCAGAAGGCGACTTCGGGGGCCCACCTCAGGGCCCTGAAATAGAAGCTCAGCTAAGTTTGTCGGCCAGATTTTCGGCGGCGTCAGAGACTTTATTGGCCATGGATTTGGCCCCTTGCTTGATGTCTTGCTGCGTTGCCTTGGCCGATCCCTGAACCTGCTTGACTTTGCCTTTGATTTGCTCGCTGGGCTTGCCAGTTATTTCACCATAGGCCGATTGAACTTTGCCCTCTGTCTCCTTGGCTTTCGCATCCATTTTCTGGGCCATGGTTGCGAGGATCTGGGGGTTAAGTGCGTGATTGTTGGCCATGGCCATTGCAGGTAATGGCATCAGCATCCAGGAAGCCATGCATATCAAACCTGCCAATAGCTTCACCGTTGAGTTTTTCAGAATTGCAACAAGTTGCCTGGCAATAATTTCCATGGAGCCTCATGTCTGTGGGTTCCCTTCAGCCTATCCATTGCATGTTGTGCCCGGCCTCGGAGCGGACCCTTGTGGCTTTTTGGGGCCTGTCTTCCCAGCTAAAGCCCTTCAGTAGCAGTTATTTACGGCGAAACTACGAATTATGAACGCATTTTTTATTAACATGTGTCGGCAGAATTGTATGGAGGTTGGATCAGAAATGGTTGTATTTGTACTCATGCAAGTTGATC
>CAMDWF010000106.1 GCA_945878795.1 Synechococcus sp. UW140 | reverse complement strand
ATCGCTATCGGTGTCGATGCCGAGTAAGAGCAGATCAACGGAGGCCCCGCAACAGAAGCTGTTCTCAACAGCCTGCTTAAAATCGCTGAGGCGTTGCAGACCGCAAGCTGCGGCGGCGGCATCGTCACTGCCATGGGCCGCACAGCCCTCATGGGCGGGATCGCGGGAACTGAAGTGATAAAGAACAACCTTCAGATAGCGGGTGTCCTCATGGGCGGGATTGGGACGGCCCTCCCGGTAGCGCCTGTGCTCGGTCTTGACCCAACGATTCACCGTATTTTCGACATCAAACAACGCACCGGCATGGGGCCGACGCCGCACCGAGCTGTAGGGCAAGCGCAGGGCGAAGGCGATGGCATGGGCGAGCCGTCCATCGGCGCAGGGGGTGACATCCAGCAGGTGGAAGCCACAGGAAAGCAGAAAGGCGTCGAAGGCTTCGGCGGCGGGACTGCCAGGACAGGCGCCAAGGGGATCTTGGTCGAAAAAAGCAGCGCTGGTTTGCTCGTAGGTTTCAAAAACGCACCAGGCAAACAGGGTGCGCATGTCCAGCTGGGTGACCCAGGCCCGCTCCAGGATCGGCAGGGGCAGGGGGTAACCGAGTTCGGCCTGGGCCACGGCCTGGGCCTGCTTGATGAAGTCGCTTTCGTGCTGAAGGGCGGAAAGCTTCTGCAGCACCGGCACGATGCGGTCGAAGGCTGCCTTGACCCTGGCGTCGTAGGCATGCAAGGTGGCATTGCGGGCGCCATCACTTAGGGGATGGAGCCCTCCGGAACGACTGGAGGCCAACGGCGCTGATCCAGCGATGGGGATGGGGCCAGCCGGGGGCCCAAGGCGGGTGCTGGGACTAGGGACTGGGGCAGTGGTTTGAACTGGCGCAGTGGTTTGAACTGGCGCAGCAGGCGGAACTGGCGCTGGCGGAATCACTGACCCAGCGGCGGCAGGGGCGCTTGGAGTGGCGGTCAGGGATTGGACCTGATCGCTGGCACCGGCTGAGTTGGCACGCCGCCGTGGTGCCGTCGGAGCCAAAACCCGGATCGTGGTGGCAGCTGGACGGCGGGGGGGCATCGCGATCAGCCCCGGGCGCCGCCAGAAACGGTGATCAGGGATCCAGCCAGGGTGTTGCCACTGGCCCCGGTGATGCGACTCACGGGTTCGGGAAGTTCCTCATTGCGTTTGGACTGGAAGGCAGGCATCGCTGCGATCGGACCTGGACGGGTGGGGTTGCGGCGGCGGGCGGAGGCCCCTTCAGTGCCGGTCACATGCTTACCCCGGTTCCAGTCATCGCCGCTGATGGAGAGACCTGAAGACTGGCCAGCACCAGTAACCCTGGAGGTCTGACGACCGGAGGGGTCCACCTTGGCCGCAGGCGCGGCAGCCAGGGCAGCGGTGGCACCCCGGGCCGCACCGGCGGCAAGGGCATTGGCTGGGGCCGAAGGACCACGGCGATCGAAGCGGAACTGCTCGGTGCCGGTCACCTTGTCATTGGCCATGTCAAAGGGGCCCGTGACTCGTCCGCCAAACTCATAGGTGCTGCCGGTGACACAGCCGCTGCGATCGCGCTCACCCTGGGCCACCCGGGCCGGAGATTGGACGCTGAATTCCTGCCAGGGCTGGGTAGCGAGGGTCTGGGGAAAGTCCGCATCACTTTCCTGGGCGGCTCCACAGACGGCGCGGGTTTGGTCGCCACCGATGTACTGGGTGCCGGAGATCACTTCACAAGCTCCCCGATCGGCACCGGTCATCACACCGCCGATGCCCGGTTGGATCCCGGTCATGACCGTGCCCATGCGTACGGGTGTGCGACGGCGCACGTTGTCCACCTGCTCGGTGGAGCACCAGCCACCGGCCTGCTCCAGACCGGCGTAGGGGGTACCAGTGACGGCCTTGCAGGTGCCCGGTTCGTCGCCAGTCACCAGCTCGGAGCGGCCGGTACGGGTGCCACTGACAACCTGGTTGCGGTTGGTGATGCTGAAGCCGACCTTGGCCGCTTCCGCAGGAGCGCTGATGCCACAGAAGGCCTGATACTGCTGGTTGCCGACGTATTCGTCGCCGGTGACCAGGCGGCAGGAACCCGGTTCATCACCAGTGACCCTTTCACTGCGACCGACGGCTGTACCTGTGACCCCCGTGCCCCGCAGGGTTTGGAGCTGGCTGACCTTGGTGGGGGCCTTGCCAGGCAGCTGGTTCTGCTGTCCGACGTATTGATCTCCCGAGAGTTGACGGCCCGAACCGCTCTCATTGCCGGTCACTAGCTCGGAGCGGCCGACCATGACTCCCGAAACTTTTTGGCCCCCAGCGCTCAGGCTTTGGCCTACCTTGCGGTGTCCGGGAGTGGAAGTTCCGCACCAGGCGCCATCCTGGTTGGCGGAGACGTATTCGGTTCCCGTAACCAGCTTGCAAGTACCCGGTTCATCGCCGGTGACCTTCTCGGAGCGACCGACCTCGTTGCCGGTGACGCGATTGCCCTGGCTGGTGGCGGAGACCCTCACCTTGGCCGGCTGGGTGCCCAAGGGAGCGCTCTGACAAAAGGTATTGAAAATCTCAGCTCCGAGGTATTCGGTGCCGGTGACCGTGCGGCAGGTTCCGGCTTCGTTACCCGTGGTGGCCGGGGAACGGTTGGCCTGGGTGCCGGTGACGGTCTGGCCCTGGCTGGTCTCGGTCAGGCCCACCTTCCAACTGGCTTCGGCGGCGGCCGCCAAGCGGGCGCCGTTGCGGTTGGGGCCACAGGGACGACAACTGCCGCCACTACGGGCCGTGCCGGCCGAACCCACCTTGCTCTTGAGTTCGCGCACCTTCTGGGCCAGTTCCCGACTTGAGAGGTCCGGATTGGCCTGGCGTGCCACGGCGGCAGCGGTGGTGCTGGTGGGAGTTGTGGCCGATTTACCCCTTTTGGAAAGGGCTTCACGGCGGGCCAGGACCAGGGCCCGGCTGGGGTTGTATTGGGCCGAACGCTTGGCGGTGGCGCGTCGCTCTACGGCGGCGTTGGCGGCAGCATTAGTGGAGGCGTTGCCATTGCGTCCAGTTTGGCTACGGCTGCGGGCGGCGCTGCTGCTCAATGAACGGGAGGAAGCTGCAGCTTTGACTTCGAGCGGGGGAGCCACGGCCACAACGGTCGCTGCGGCGGGCTGCTGGCGAGCGACTTCGCTGCGGGTGCGATCGCGGGAATTGTCGGCGCGCTTGCCGCGGCGGGATAGGGCCTCACGGCGCGCCAACACCAAATCGCGGCTGGGATTGGGGATCGCCCGGGCGGGGCTGCGGCGGGATTCGTCCGACCGGCTGGCAAGGTCCGGGGCCGGCCGCGAAGCGGCGGAGCTGGCCGCCCTCCCCCTCGCCCTGGCGGGTGCGGCGGCTACGGCCGCCGGGGCAGCGCTGGCTGGGGAAGGGGTTGCAGGGACAGGGGCGACCGGCTCAGTGCGGGTGGCACGGGCATCGGCAGCTGTTCGGACCCGAACTGGGGCCGAATGGAAGCGAGCTTCGGCTTTCTTGCCGCCGTTGGTAAGCGCTTTGCGCCGCTCCAGAGCAGCTTCACGACTGGTTGTGCTGGCCATGTCCGCCCGGAAAATGAGGGAAAAACAAAATCTTGAAACAGCCTGCCTGGGGGGATCCGGCTGAAATCCCAGGGGGATATCAGCCGGAACAGGGCTTAGCTGCTAAACAAATCACACCAAAATGTGATTATTTAAAACCGATGCAATCAGCGACCTTCGAAAACAACGAAGCAGGACCCCTGGCTTTGGGTATAGGCGTCGTAGCCAACCAGACGAACGTGGTGGTCTGGGTAAGCGCGATGGCAAGCCTCGAGCTCATTCACAATCACGCCAAGATCCTTCTCTCCGAAGAAAGGAAGTTTCCAATAGGACCAGTAGGTAGCCATGGAGCGACTGGGATGAACGTGCTCGATCAGGGGGCTCCAACCCTGGGCGATGATGTAGGCGATTTGGTCGTAGATCTCGTCCTGGTTTAACGGCGGCAAGAAGCCGAAGGTCTCCAGGGTGGCGACTGTTTGATAGTCGCCCACGGTGCTCGTGAAGGGCATGGGGCTCCTTGGGGGAGGGATGGGGTCGGCGCGGAAGCGCAAAATCCTTGAAATTGTTGGTTACGGATCAGGGGCCCGATCACCAAACGGATGTTGCCGGGGCAGGGCTTGGTGCATGAACACCGCCCCTGCACCGGTTCCTAAATGGATGACTAAACGTCGAGTTTGTCGACAGTGTCGAACTCGAACTTGATTTCCTTCCAGGTTTCCAGGGCAATCGCCAACTCGGGGCTGTGCTTGGCGGCCTCGGTCAAGATGTCGCGGCCTTCCTTCTCGATCTCACGTCCGGCGTTACGGGCCTTGACGCAGGCTTCGAGGGCTACCCGGTTGGCAGCGGCGCCAGCGGCCGAACCCCAGGGGTGGCCGTGGGTGCCACCACCGAATTGCAGCACCGAATCATCGCCAAAGATGGCGACGAGGGCGGGCATGTGCCAAACGTGGATACCACCGGAGGCAACGGCGAAGACGCCGCCCATGGAACCCCAGTCCTGGTCGAAGAAGTTACCGCGGGTGCGGTCCTCTGGAACGAAGGATTCACGCAGCTGATCGATGTAACCGAGGGTGGTCTGACGATCACCTTCGAGTTTTCCGACCACGGTGCCGGTGTGCAGCTGGTCACCACCGGAGAGGCGCAGGCACTTCGCCAACACACGGAAGTGGATGCCGTGCTTGGGATGGCGGTCGATCACCGCGTGCATGGCACGGTGAATGTGGAGCAGCATGCCGTTTTTGCGGCACCACTTCGCCAGACCAGTGTTAGCGGTAAAACCACCGGTGATGTAGTCGTGCATGATGATGGGCTGGCCCAGTTCCTTAGCGAACTCGGCGCGCTCATACATCTCTTCAGGAGTCGCGGCGGTGCAGTTGAGGTAGTGCCCCTTCTTTTCGCCGGTTTCTTCTTGAGCGGAACGGACGGCTTCGGCGACGAATTCGAACCGGTTCTGCCAGCGCTGGAAAGGCTGGGAGTTGATGTTTTCGTCGTCCTTGGTGAAATCAAGACCGCCGCGCAGGCATTCGTACACCACCCGGCCGTAGTTCTTGCCTGAGAGACCAAGCTTGGGCTTGATGGTGCAACCCAAAAGGGGACGCCCGTACTTGTTCATGCGGTCCCGTTCGACGACGATGCCGTTCGGGGGACCCATGCAGGTCTTGATGAAGGCGAGGGGGAAGCGAATATCCTCCAGGCGCAGGTGGCGCAGGGCCTTGAAGCCGAATACGTTACCCACCAAAGAGGTGAGAACGTTGGTGATCGAACCTTCTTCGAACAGGTCGAGGGGATAGGCGATGAAGGCATAGAAGGCTTCCTTGTCGCCAGGTACGTCTTCGATGCGGTAGCAGCGGCCCTTATAGAAGTCGAGGTCGGTCAGAAGTTCAGACCAAACAGCCGACCAGGTGCCGGTGGAAGATTCGGCGGCCACAGCTGCGGCCACTTCTTCGCGGGGAACGCCTTCCTGGCCGGTGCATTTGAAGCAGGCCAGCAGGTCGGAGTCGAGGGGGATGTAGTCGGGAGTCCAGTAGGTGTCCCGGTACTCCTTGACCCCTGCGTCAAACTTTTTGCTCATGGGTGTCTCCGGTTGGTTCGTGTGGATGGAAAAGATGGTCAGCGCTGCAAGCGCCTAGCCACTCAGTCCTTGGAACCGAGGCCGAAGCTGCTGTTAAGAGCAGGCTCAACTTCGCGGTGGGGGCGGGCGATGATGTGGGCGGCCACCAGGCCATCACCCACACGCTCACAGGCATCGGCACCGGCGCGGACGGCGGCGTTCACAGCACCGGTCTCGCCACGGACCAACACTGTGACGTAGCCACCACCGACGAATTCACGGCCGATCAGGCGCACTTCGGCGGCCTTGGTCATGGCATCAGCGGCTTCGATGGCCGGCACCAGACCTCGGGTTTCAATCATGCCGAGGGCAATGCCCATGGTTTCGTTTGCCATTACCTGCTCCTGGAGGAAAGGGTGGAATGTTCGTGTGCAACCCTGCTCCGCCACCTCGCCCCGCGTCAAGCCATTCGGGACGGGGAGACCATCAAGGTTTCCAGCGCCTCCAATAAGCTTGGCTTATGAAATACCCGTCAATGGCAAAGGAATGCTTGCGCCCAAAGGGTTTCCCTTGGCACATCGTTTAAAAACGCTCGGCAGTTGAAACGAAGCCGACGCCGCCGAAACGGCCCAAAATCGGGTGAATCTGCTGGCGCAGGGGCTCCAGTTGGGTGACCTCGCAGAAAACGACGATGTGGGCGTTGGCCCCCAGCCCACTGAAATCCATGGCCTCCGAGATCTCCCCCCCCTCGCCCGATCCGGTGACGTGACGCATGACGGACCAGCCTGGGGCTCCGGCCTCGCGGATGGCCCGACAGAGCCGATCCACTTCCCGTTCGCTGACAAAAAGATCAATGCGTTGCATTTTTTGCTTAGGAAAAGAAAGGAAAAACTAACTTTAACGGACTGGAATAAAGCGCTGTACAAGGGTGAGGTACAGGGGAATCCCCACCACAACGTTGAACGGGAAAGTGAGCCCTAGGGCGGTTGAGATATAAAGGCTTGGATTGGCTTCAGGCACTGTCATGCGCATGGCAGCCGGCACAGCGATATAGGAAGCGCTGGCACAAAGCACCATAAACAGCAGGGCATCCCCCTGGGGTAGGCCCAGCAGGCGAGAGATCCCCAGTCCAAACATGGCGTTGACCAGGGGCGCCAGCACCGCGAAACCGATCAGGAAGGAACCGGCCTTGCGTAAATCCTGCAGGCGCTGGGCAGCGACAAGGCCCATATCAAGTAGGAAGAAGCAAAGCACCCCATAGAAGAGCTTTTCAGTGAATGGGGCCATTTTTTCAACGCCCGCTGCGCTAAAAGCACCTACCAGACCACCGATTACGAGGCTGCCAATCAACAAAAATACCGAACCATTAAGAAATGCCTCCCTCAATATTTCGCGCCAGCGAAGCGTTGCCGAATCGCCTCCTTTGTCGGAATAAAGCTTGGCCAAGATGACACCTACAACTATTGCTGGTGATTCCATTAGCGCCAAGGCCGCCACCATAAAACCATCAAAATCAAGATGCAAAACGTTCAAAAAACTTTCGGCCGTGATGAAGGTTACTGCACTGATTGAGCCATAGGAAGCGGCCACCGCCGCCGCATTGGCCGCATCAAGTTTGAGGCGTAGGACATAGAAACAGAGTACGGGTACCGCCAATGCCATGAAAATTGCGGCACCAATTGTGAGCAGCACCTTCGAACCGAGACCGATGTCGGCGAGCTCAATGCCCCCTTTAAAGCCAATCGCCATCAACAGATAGAGCGAGAACAGCTTGGGCAGGGGCGAAGGGATTTCCAGATCGGATCTGAACAGAACGGCAAGCACCCCGAGGAAAAAGAACAAAACCGGCGGTGATAACAGGTTTTGAAGTACAAGACTTGACTGCATCCCTTTGGCCTCCCCGCTTTCGAATCTGCGAGCAAGCTAGAGGCAGGGCTCG
>CAMDWF010000105.1 GCA_945878795.1 Synechococcus sp. UW140 | reverse complement strand
TGTTTTCCTCTGCCGCTCGCTTCAGAATTTTGTCGTCGATATCGGTGAAGTTCTGGACGTAGGTGACGGCATAGCCGCTCCATTGCAGATAACGGCGCAACACATCCCAGACGATGTAGCTGCGGGCATGCCCCAGGTGGCAGAGGTCGTAAACCGTGACGCCGCAGCAATAGATCGATACCCGGCCGCTTTCGAGGGGCTCGAACGGCTCCAGGCGGCGGGTGAGCGTGTTGGTGAGCCGCAGGGTCAAAGCAGCGCCCGGCGGCAGGCCGGGAGGGGCGTTGGCTTGGCACGCTAAGCGCCCATGGTGGCCAGGCCGGTCCTTCGGGCCCTTGTTCAGAATTGTTGGCGCCTCGTACAAGCACACTTCAGCAAGCCATTGCCTGCAAGCCTGGCTGCCATCGCTATGCCGACCGTATTGAAAAGGCAAGCCGCCGAACTGGCAAAGTTTTTTTGAGAAGCTCTGCTCGCTTTCTTGAGAAGCTCCGCTTCCTATCCTGAAAAGCTCAGCTTCCGTTCTTGAGAAACTCCGCTTCCTGTCCCAATCAAGCAAAAAAAAAGGCCCTTTCTAGGACCTTGGCAACATACAGGGCGAGCGAGGGGACTTGAACCCCCGAATGGTGGCGCCACAAGCCACTGCCTTAACCACTTGGCGACGCCCGCCGCGCAAATGCAAACTTACACCACGGCCCCGGGGTCTTTGCCATGGTGGCCGTGCCGGTCTGATCTTGTCCTTCCCAGTTGTCTTCCCCTCTTCCGGCTTTGGTGCTAGGTGCCCTGACGGCCTCGGCCGTGGGTGGCGGCCTGGTGCTGACCAATCCGGGTCCCGAGGCGTTTGAGGACTTCGCCGCTGACCAATTGGTGGAGCTGCTGACGCGGGACCTCTGCAGCGATGGGGGCCTGCCGATGTTGATGCGGGTGGTGGTGCGTGACTGCCCGGGCTTGGTGCGCTCCCAGCGGACGCCCCTGGGGACCTGGGCAAGCCAGGGCACGCGCCGTCGCAATTTCGGTCTGTTCAGCCTGTACAGCACCAACCTGGGCGGCCAGCAGCTGGCCCAATGGCAGATTCCCCGCTACAAGGCCACCACCCTGGCGGCGGCGGGTCGCTTCGTGGTGCTCCGCACCGGTCGGCAGCAGGGGCTGGAGCCTTGAACCTGTTGCCGCCCCTGCGCATCCCCCGCATGCTGTTAGATCCCCGCGATGGGCGATTGCCCCAGGGGGATGGCGATGGCTTGGTGTCGGTGGTGCTGGAGATTGAAGCGGGGCGCATCCGGGCCCTGCACCCGGCGCCCGAGCCCCCAGGGTCCCCCGGGCCGCCTTTGGCCCTCACCCCCCTGGTGGAGCCCCACGCCCATCTGGACAAGGCCTTCAGCGCCGCCCGTTTCCCCAATCGCGCCGGCACAATCGCGGCGGCCTTGGCCGCCAACCAGGCCGAAACCAGCTGCCGCAACGCCGCAGACCTGGAGCAGCGGGCCGAGCGGGCCCTGCTGCGGGCCTGGCGCCAGGGTCTGCGGGCGATCCGCAGCCATGTCGATTGCGGCGGCGAGCGGGGCGACCTCAGCCTGGAGGTGCTCGACGGCCTGCGGCGCCGTTGGGCCGATCGGCTGGAGCTGCAGCTGGTGGGCTTGGTGCCGATCCATCACTGGGGCACGCAGCAGGGCCGCCTCCAGGCGTGCTGGCTGGCGGAACGGGGTGGCCGGCTGGGGGGGGTGATCGGCGGCCCGTTCGGGATCGGCCCCGGCGATGGCGAGGCGGTGCTGGTGACGTTGCGGTTGGCGGACCAGCTGGGCTGCGGCGTTGACCTGCACCTCGATGAGGGCCTCAGCCACCGGGGCCGGGGCGTGCGGCTGGTGTGTGAAGAGCTGGAGCGTCAGCGGTTGCAGGTGCCGGTGGTCTGCAGCCACGCCTGCAGCATGGCCCTGTTGCCGCCACGGGCCTGCCAGCGGCTGGTGGATCGCATGGCCCGGCTGGCCCTGGGGGTGGTGGCCCTGCCCAGCACCAATCTCTGGCTGCTGGATCGCCGCGCCGAGGCCACCCCCACCCGGCGGGCCCAGGCCCCCATCCGCCAGCTGCAGAACAGCGGCGTGGTGGTGGCGGTGGGGGGTGACAACGTGCAGGACGCCTGGTTTCCGGGCGGCGATTTCGACCCCCTGGAGGTGCTGCGTTTCGCCGTGGTGGCCAGCCACCTGCATCCCTGGAGCCGCCAGGGGCTCAGCCCCTTCAGCACCGCCGCCTCCCAGCTGCTGCAGCTGAAGTGGGATGGCATCCTGCGGCCCGGATCCCCCGCCGACCTGGTGGTGCTCGACGCCCGCAACTGGACCGACCTGCTGGCCCGATCCCCCCAGCGCCGGGTGCTGCGCGGCGGCGTCTGGCTGCCGAAGCCCGAGCGGGAGGAACCGGCGGCGCTGTTGAGGGGGTGGGGCGATTGCTCTCCATGACAGACGCTGCTGCGGCTCAACTGCCACCTGGGAGCGCCAGCACCTCCCGCCAGCCCACCGAGGTGTTGGCCGGCTCGATCGAGCGCGTCACCTTCCATAACGCCGACAACGGCTTCTGCGTGCTGCGCATCAAGGCCCGCGGCACCTGGGTGAACAGCCGCGAGCACGGCCAGCAGTTCAAGGCCGCCTTCTTACGCGCCTCGCCGCCCACCACGGCCGAGGGGATCGAGAAATACCTGGGCTCGGGCATGATCCGCAGCATCGGCCCGATCTATGCCAGCAAACTGGTGGCCGCCTTCGGGGCGGACGTAGGGACTCCTGAAAATGCGTCGTGAGAGCAGGCTCGATTGCAGCCATGCATCAGGGGACAGGCAGCTCGAAAGCACGGTTATCCAATGACCAATGATTCACGTATTTTAAGTAGCTAAATGTTCCTGAGCTGCATCCGGATGCCGCCTGACCATTGCCAGGCGTAAACCAGGCAGAGATAACGATAAAAAGAGGCGGAGAAGCCTCCAGATCTTCTCAGCTCACATCACCAGAAATGCCATGGAGATACAGGTTGTGCACCTTTGGCCAGCCGCGCCATGATCAGCCTGAGTACATACTTCTGCCTCCCTGACCCAAAGACTCCTGCAACCTCGTTTCGCTTTCGCTGGTCTGCGCTTAGCAGCTGCTTGCGAACCGCATTGATCTCGGGATCCTTCGGCGGCTAACCCCAGACCGAAGGCAACCATCGATGACAACGACAGTCCGGCCGCGTGGCCGCTGAGCCTCAACCAGCAGTACACTCCGTTCTGGTGCTCAGCTCAGCACCAAGAGTGTACAACTTCGCTGATAGGAACCGAGATTGAAATCGCCATAAACTCTGAGAGTCCCAAACCAGGCCACCCATCTGAGTTTCCGAAGCAGACTTAGATCGAGAAGTTATTTATCCCACGAAGATCCCACCACTAAAAGCTTGATCATAGGCGAACAAGCTGAGAACTTCCTGAGAATCTGCACCGCTGAACGCCTTGAGGTGCGGACCTCCGCCGGACCCAGCCCCGGTCACGATCTCAAAAAACTGGTTGCCATCGCTGTCTACAGACGCGACCGTAACACCACCAGTAAACAGCGGGTCGTAGGCAAAGAAGCTGCGAATCTCCTTGCCGCTCTCACCGCTGAACACCTTGACATGGGGGCCTCCGCCGGCCCCGGCACCGGTGATCACGTCATCGATGCCGTCGCCATCAACATCGCCGGCCGCTACATTGACACCACCAGTAAACAGCGGGTCGTAGGCAAAGAAGCTGCGAATCTCCTTGCCGCTTTCACCGCTGAACACCTTGACATGGGGGCCTCCGCCGGTTCCGGCACCGTTGATCACGTCAAGGATTCCATCTCCATCAATATGCCCTTGAGCGACGCGCACACCTCCTGTAAAATTAGGGTCATAGGCATTGAACTCATTAAGCAAATCACCATCAAGGGCGGAAACAATGCGCACATGCGGGCCTCCGCTTGCTCCTGCGCCGGTAATGAGATTGAAGTCATCGTTGACAACCGCACTATAAATTCCACCCCAGGTGTCGACTTCATCCTCTGCCGATGCCATATCATCCACGGAAGCAGCCATGCTGGCCGAAAAAGCGAACCTGCCGAAGCGTAAGGAATCTCTCTCCAGTGCCACACTCACAATCGGTAAGCCTTCAGCATTGGGATCAAGAATTCCGCCATTATCTCCAGACTTCACGATAGCAACGGGCGGGGTCAGGGCATCCAGATTCTGATAGTAAATTCCCTGACCAGATTCAATGAATACATCTCCATCAAATTCATCAAGATCATCAAAGCCAATGCTGCTTAGATCAAATGGCGTCAGATTAGTAGCCTTGAATGCCAGATCAGAACCATCAGCAGCAATGAAGGCTGATTCACGCCAGCGCGCCAGTTACAGACTCTCCTCCCCTCCTTCGGGGGTGTCACCCCCTCCAACTCCAGGGGGTCTTCCTGAGAAGTTAAAGAAAACGAATGACTCATAATCCACCCCGGAGGCAGCCACCAGCTTAGTCTTTTCCGTCACAATATCCGTGATGAAGATGCCCTGTTTGTCTGGTATCTCCCTGAGGAAATAGTAAGAACCGTCGCTGCCTTGACCGATGCCTCCCTGCTCTCCATCAACGGAAAGCTCTCTGCAATACTCACGTATATCTTGGTTGCCTTCCTCGGAACATGAGATGAGCTGATAACTCACCTCATCGCCCCAGGCACCCCAATAAGCGACCGATCTTCCGTCGAAGGATAGAACCTCCCCTATTTTTGCAAGGCCATCTGGATCCCCGAGCAACTCAGCAAGACCACCGAGGCTCACCACCGTCTTCAGCTTGGTTGGATCACCATTTAAGTCGGAAAGGTAGATCCCTCCGTAGGTAGGGTCTTCCTCGTTATCAACACCGAGAAACACCACCTTGTTCCGAGAGGCAGAAGGCGGAGCTGTAGATCCGAATTCAATATCTCCAGAGACATCTGGTATAAGGGTGTTGCTGTCTGCGATGAAGCGAACTGGGGATTGCCCGCCATCGGCAATGAGATCGCGAACATACACACCTGTCTGACCTTCCCCAGATCCGTCTGTCCAGTTGCCTTTGAAAGCAATCACGTTATTCGTGGGTGCCGGTGCTCCGGGGAACTGATCAAAACGGATGGAAGGATCAGTTTCTGGAACACTGTAGTAATTGAATTCCGGCAACTCTGGTACGCCAAGCAGGCTGGCACCAGTAATCAGGGTGCCACTGGGATTGCTGTAGATACCCGACGTTCCGATTCGGGTATCGGCATACAAATAGACGGGATTGGATTGGCCCCGAAAGGCGGCCATGTCAGAGTCACGATCAATCCTTGGGAAAGAGGGGAACTCATTGAAAGCTGCGTCCGCATTGTTCGGATCAGGAACCATCCCTCCACGAACAGCGATGGCATCTATCGCAGAGCCCTTACTATCGCTAAGGAAGATACCGGTAGCCGGCTGGCCATTTCCTCCTTGACTGCGCGCACGAAAGACAACTACTCCGCCAGCATTAATCGACGGCTGATTGTAACTGTTAAAAAGCTTATCTGTACCAGGAATGAAGTCGCTATTGTTGACGATGATGTTGAATAGAAAATCAAGGTTGGTCATGACAGCTAACTCTGTGTGCAGATGAATGATGAAGAGGTGGCTTGCACTCGTGGCAGTGGCGAGGCAAATGGTGTTCTCTTTTAAACCTACAACAAATGGAGCAAGGGTTTGACCGCAGAGCCCATTATCATTGCTGTAGATATGCACCATTACTATAGATGTGCACTATTGCTGCGGATTTGAATGATTACCCACTTGGGGAGATCGCTGATAAGCCAGAAGGAGAAAACTGAATCCAATTGCTCAACTCTGAGTACCGCCATGACGGACTCCATCCAGGCGTCGCGGCGGTGTTCGAGGTGATCGAGCAGGCGCCCGAGCGCCTGCGGGAGGTGCCGGGCATCGGCAAGGTGCGGGCCGGCCGCATCGCCCAGGCGTGGGCAAGACCCCCTTGATCAACGCGATCTTGCGCATCCTGGCGGCCATACCGCCCGAGGCGGCCCTGTTGTTGGTGGGCGATGTGGACCAGCTGCCCTCGGTGGATCCAGGTCAGGTGCTCGCGGATGTGATCGCCAGCGGTGCCGTCCCGGTGGCGCGGCTGACGGAGGTGTTCCGCCAGGCGGCATCCAGCCGCATCATCACCACCGCCCACGCCATCTCAGCCAGGTGCAGGTGCTCTGCCCGATGGCCCGCGGCGGCTGTGGGTCGCGCTCGCTCAACATCGAGCTGCAGAAGCTGCTCAATCCCGACCCCGCCGAGCAGGTGGAGCGCTTCGGCTGGCGGTTTGCGCCGGGCGACAAGGTGATGCAGATCGCCAATGACTACGAAAAGGAGGTGTTCAACCGGCGATTGCGCTACAGACAGGGATCTGATCGTCAGGGTTCGGCTAAAGCCGTGTAAGCACCTGCGTAAGGCCTGCAGCTTGGTAGCCAGCTGTGAGCCGGGTTACCGCCTCCGTAAAGATACTCAATCTCTGTGTCAACGCCCTGAAGCCCCAGCGCTCAGCACTGAAATATGCCAGTAATGGAATAATAATTCCCCAGCTACGAAGATAGCGGAGCCGAGAGCCTGAGCAAGGGCTGGGTTGCCGCCATGGACTTATCCGTAAAGCCGTTTAGGTTTGAAAAGTAAACAAAAAGCATGTCAAGATCATGAAAAAATCTAATGCTTCGTTGGCTGGACAATTCCTGCGTCGACTGCGTCGTTTCGTTGGTATGGGAAGTGCCTTGATGGTTGCGGTAGGGCTTTTTGTTCTGGCGCCTCTGTTCACCCCAGCGGCAGCCTTGGCCGCCGACACGAGCGGCAACTGGAATCTTGATGACGGCTCGGGCCATCGGCTGGGGGCAGTGCTCTTCGAGCGCTCCGATATCAACTCACCTTCTGGTTTGCGATTGAGACTGAATGCGGAGTCTGCCGGGTTGAAACTGGATCACACCCACCCCTTGGTGCTGAGAGATGGCAATCAACAGACCTGGAGCCTGGCCAACCTCAGCCAGGAACTGCTGCCCACCGCAGCTGGCAAGATCCCGGTGGATTCCTCCCAATACAACGCCGGCTGCCTCAATCCGATCCCTACCGATGGCATCACGATGCAGATCATTGTGCCGAGTTCTGCAGGTGATTTGAGCTTTGACTTGGTCCCCGGCCAGATTCAGACATTGCACTCCCTGACAGAAGCTACCAAAGGTTGCTCAAAGACTGGCATATCCGGTTAACTGTCTCCCGTCACACCCTCCTTGGCCGCCTGGGCCAGCGCCCCATCCCTTGCGAGGTCGCTGTTGGCCTGACGCAGCCAGGCGTGCAGATGGCCCGTCCGGCCAGCAGGGGCTTGAGCTGCTGCGCAAGGCTTCGATCCGTTGGCCGCGCAGCCGCTGGCGGATCTCCTGCATGCTCGCCATGGATCACCTCGCCGCGATGGAGCGAGGTTGGGAGCGGCTCCGGCAGGCTGGGCCCAAGGTGTCCTTAGCGCTCGCGCGACACGAGCCCGCCTTCAGCGGCGGGCATCCTGCAGCGGGCAGCCA
>CAMDWF010000104.1 GCA_945878795.1 Synechococcus sp. UW140 | reverse complement strand
GACCATCGCACCTCCGAGGCCACTCGGCTGGAAGTGATGACGACTGGCCTGTTTCTGAGGCGCCTACAGGGGGATCCCGAACTGGTGGGGGTCGGTGCCGTGGTCTTCGATGAATTCCATGAGCGCGGTGCCGAAGCCGACCTGGCCTTGGCGCTGCTGCGCCATGCCCGCCAGGAGCTGCGCCCCGACCTACTGCTGCTGCTCATGTCCGCCACCCTCGACCTGGAGCCCCTGGCGGCCGGCATGGGAGAAGCGGCGGTCATCACGGTTCCTGGACGCAGCCATCCTGTCGATGTGCGCTACCAGGTGGCCAGGGAAAGGGAAAGCCTGTCGCGACAGGTGCTGCGGGGCTTGGAGGAGCACTGGCTGGGGCAACGCCGGGATGGTGAAACGGTGTTGGTGTTTCTGCCGGGCCAAAGGGAGATCGGCAGTTGCCAGCGTGCCATTGCAGAGACCCCATGGGGTAAAAATCTGGAGTGCGTGCCCTTGCATGGACACCTGTCCCTAGATGCCCAGCTCCAGGCCATCGCCCCGGCCGAATCCAAGGCCGGCAAAATTGTCCTTGCCACCTCCATCGCCGAAAGCTCCTTGACCCTGTCCGGCGTCCAGCTGGTCGTCGACAGCGGCCTCAGTCGCGTCAACCGCTACGACCCCGCCCGGGGCATGGATCAGCTGGTCACCCAACCCTGTAGCCAGGCCAGCGCCACTCAACGCAGTGGCAGGGCGGGCCGGCTCGGCCCTGGAAGCTGCCTGCGACTCTGGTCACCCGCCGAGCAGGCCCGCCGCCCCGCCTTCGACCCCCCGGAACTACTTGAGGCGGACCCCCTGCCCCTGGCCCTGCAACTGGCCGCCTGGGGCAGCGGCGACGGGACAGATCTGCCCTGGCTGCAGCCACCGCCACCCCAACCGCTGCAAAAGGCGCGACGGCTACTGGGCCAGATGGGTGCCCTCAACGAACAAGGGCGCATTACGGCCCATGGCAAGGGCATGGCCGGCATCGGCTTGCCGCCGCGGCTGAGTCACATGCTGTTGTTGGCCGCCGAGCGGGGATGGCTGGAGCAGGGCTGCGCCGTAGCGGCCCTGCTCAGTGAACGGGATCCCCTTGACTCTAGGGAGGTAGGGGCCGACCTGCTGCATCGGCTCGACTGGCTGCGCAGGGGAGGGCGATCGGGACCCTGGCGAGAGGTGATGCTGCAGCTGAAGAAACAGGTGGCTCAGGCGGCGAACACCCACAGCAGACCCGCCAACCCAGGTTCAAACCAATCCGAAGACCTGATTGCAGGACAATTGCTGTGTTGGGCCTATCCCGAACGCATCGCCCTTGGGCGCGGCAAGGGAGACGGTGCCGTGTTGATGCGCCATGGGGGGGGCGCTCGCCTGACGAAAGGCGACCCTCTCTGTGGCGCTGAAGCACTGGCCATCGCCCGGGTAGAAGGCCACCAACAGGAGGCCCGCGTACTTCTTGCCGTGGCAATTCCGACGGACCAGATCGAAAGTCTGGCGGGCGAATCAGCCAGTCTCACTTTGCGGACTCGCTGGGATGGAAGCTGTGGTCGAGTGCGATGCGAGCGGGTCCGCCAACTGGACTCATTGGAACTGGAGGTGACACCGTGGCCCGAAGCCGATCCGGCCGCCATTTTGAGCACCTTGCTGGCTGCGGTTCGCAGTTTGGGTTTGGAGTGTCTGCCATGGACCCCGCGCAGCCGCCAACTGCAGCAGCGGCTGACTCTGGCCCACAAGCATCGAGGCAAACCCTGGCCTGATTGCAGCGACGAGGTACTTCTGGCCACCCTGCCCGATTGGCTGGGTCCCCACATAGAAAGACGGCGCAGCCTTCAAGAGCTGCAGGAGCTTGATCTGGAGGCAGCCCTCTGGGGCGAACTGGACTGGCCGCTGCGCAGCGCGCTGGAAGCGCTGCTGCCCACCGGCCTCGATGTGCCATCAGGCCGGCGGATCCCGCTGATATACGGAATCGAAGAAGTGGTGCTGGCGGTTCGATTACAGGAAATGTTTGGGTGTGATTCCACTCCCACGTTGCTCGACGGGACCTTGCCCCTGACCGTCCATCTGCTCTCGCCGGCAGGTCGACCGGCCGCCATCACCCGCGACCTGGAGGGGTTCTGGCGCGGTGGCTATGCCCAAACCCGGCGAGAGCTGCGCGGGCGCTATCCGCGACACGCCTGGCCTGAGGATCCGACCCAGGCCCAAGCAACGCCAAAGCCTCCCCCGCGTCAAGCCAACCAGCGGGTGCCTCAAGGAAGCCGGTGATGTTCCACAGCCCAATTGAACAGCGGTAAGGCCTAAAAGGAGCTATGCCAGCGGCGCCACACCCTTGCCACCTAATCTTCATGCCATTGGAGATGGGACAGGACTTTGCTTAACCGACCGAATCCGCCTGCAGACGTGTGACCGCCGCAGCTTCAGAGACTGGGGGACTGCCGCGATACAGCGTTGTCGAACTGAATCAGGCCATTGGCACCCTGCTAGATCGGGGTTTTGCACCACGTTTTCTGCTGGAGGCCACAGCCAGCCGGCCCCAGATCAAAAAAGGCCACCTCTGGCTGACCCTCACCGATGGCGAAGCCTCCATCACAGGGGTGATCTGGGCATCCCAGCTAGCCCGTCTGGATTTCATCCCGGAGGAGGGGGACGGAGTGATTGTGGTGGGCAAACTAAATTTTTGGGCTGCCCGCGCCAACCTGACGGTGCAGATCCTGGATGTACGTCCTGGCCTGAGCGCGGTTATGCGGCAATTCGAACGGGTGCGGGCCCGGCTGGCACCGCAGGGATGGTTCGAGCCCGAACGCAAGCGGGCGTTGCCTCCCTGGCCAAGGCGCATCGCCCTGTTGACCAGCGTGCCAAGTTCTGCCCTGGCCGACATGCTGCGCACCGCCAGGGAACGCTGGCCTGCCACGGCCCTGTTGGTGGTTCCCATCCCAGTGCAGGGGGCGGTGGAGGCCCGCATCCTCGAGGCCCTGCGGCGGCTGGGCGAAAACAGTGAATCGCTGGGGCTGGACGCGATCGTGCTGGCCCGTGGTGGCGGCAGCCGTGAGGATCTGGCGGTTTTCGACGGTGAAGATCTGGCCCTTGCCTTAGCCCGCTCTCCAGTGCCGGTGGTCTGCGGTCTTGGCCATGAAGATGACACCACAATCGCCGATCTGATCGCCGACTATCGAGCCGCCACTCCTACGGCAGCCCTTGTGGCGCTACTGCCGGATCGATCAGCGGTTCGCCAAGGCTTGCTGCAATTACGCCAGCACCTGCGACAACGAGCTGAGATGAGACTGATGGCACTGCAGCAGCAACTCAAACAGCAACAAGAGAGACTCAACGAACTGCATCCCCGCAGACTGCTGGCCCGTCAACGGGAGGTATTGCAACAACAACAGCGGCTCTTGGAGGCCCTTTCTCCCCTGCGTCCCCTAGGCCGCGGATTTTGCTTGGTGCGCGACCCCCATGGACGGCTCATAAGCCGCATCAGCCAACTGCATACGGGGGATACGGTGGATCTGCGGTTTGTCGATGGGCGGGTTTTGGCCCAGACCCTGAGTCTCCATCCACTGCCCTCAAGCGAGTGATCATCCGCAACCATGGCTCCCAACAAAAAACGTCCACCCGCCCAGTCCCCGGAACCCCTGGTGCCCCAGGAAGAAGGCATGGTCCTTGGTCCGGACGAGGCCCTAGAGGGTGTCCAAGACCTAAATTTCCGGGAAGCCCAGACGGCCCTAGAACTCTGCCTGGCCCAGTTACAGGCCAGTGATCTAGAAGTGGAGGCGATGGCGACTTTGCATCGCCGCGCCCAGGCCTATGCCAATCACTGCGTTCAACTTCTGGAGAAGGTGGAGCAAGAAGTGCAGATCTGGGATCCCGAACGACCCGAGAAGTCATCACAGCCTTATCAACCATGAGCCAATCCGCCCCCGCCCCTGCCGACAGCTACAAGACCCCCCTGTCCTGGCTTTACCTAACTTTGGCGATCGCCGGCGCAGTTTTGACATGGCAAGCAAATCTGGCCTTCATGCAGGCCCATGGAACGGCCTTTGATCTCGGTTTGTTTGTGCGCCTAGCCAACGCCAACCCCGCCGCCCAATCCATTAGTCGCGATCTGGCGGTGGCCGCCACCGCGTTCACGGTATGGATGGTGGCAGAAAGCCGAAGGCTTGCCATGAAAGGGCTGCCTTGGGTGCTGCTGTGCTGTGTGACAATCGCTTTTGCCTGCGGCGGACCCCTTTTTCTCTATCTGAGAGAGCGCAGGTTGATGGAAATGGCCCGAACCGCTGGCGGTGAGACCTAGTCACAATTTGAGTTAACGGCCTGATGGCCCCAAATCAGGCCCGGACTCCGCCAAGTTTTATGAAGGCCATTGGTTCGGCTGATTGGGAGTAGTTCAGGGAGCGGACCGAGCTAGTTACGGCAGAGCATTAAACATAGCCCCAATTCAGGGGCACCTATCAGCAAAGTTGTCCGCTCAGGATACTTGAACTGCGCACCTCTTTGCAGCTTACATCAATTTGAGTCTCAGGGATCTCATGGTCGTGGAATGTGCGTCATTTGATTGTGGTCTCTAGCGGAGGGTGAGGCGGCCGGCCCCTAATCGTGGCTGTTGCCGATGTCGCTCTGTAGGAGCGTCACCGGACAGCCACGGGGGTCTAGATTTGTTCGGATCAAGTAGTGACGTGACCCCCATCAATGGTCTAGTTCCTATGAGAGCTGGTGGGGTTGGTCAAGCCGCCTTCCATTGCTGGAGGACTTCCAGGGGCGTACGCCCCTGGAGAGCCGAGTGCGATCTGTAGCTGTTGTACTCCATCCTGTGTTGCTCTGCCAATAACTTTGCTTCCAACAACGATGCGAAAATCTCGATACATGGCCTCCGGCCGACTTCGTCTACAAGAATTCATCCCTGAGTCGGCTATCGAATGATTCCACGAATGGATTCTCCCAAGGTGAACCTAGCGGGATGTATTCCGCACCTGATCCACTACTTGTGCACCACTCCTGTAATGCATGGGCAATGAACTCAGGGCCATTGTCCATTCGTAGATGGGTGGGTGCTGGATACTGCTTGAGAAGTTCCTCAATCGTGTCGATTACATCCATAACCTTACAACGTCTACCAACACGAATGGCAAGACACATGCGACTGTATGCATCCACAATATTCAGTAATTTCAATCTTCTGCCATCCATCGTTTGGTCGAATTGGAAGTCGATCGCCCACACATGATGCGGGTATTCGGCTCTGAGTAGCGCTCTGGAACCGTCTGCCGGTCGTGAGCGCTTCTGCTTACGCGGCAGGGGCCTCTGTAACCCCTCCTCGCGCCAGATCCGTTGCACCCGCTTGTGGTTGACGCTCCAACCCTCGATTCGCAGACGCATATAAACCAGACGCCTACCCCAGCGAATGTGGCGCCGGGCCAGCTCTCGAATCCGCTGTCTGAGCTTGTGCTCCTCGATGTCTGCCACCGGCACTGGCCGTCGTTGGGTGGTGCGGTTCTGGCTGGCTAGACGGCAAGCCCGACGCTGGGAAGCCCGGTATCGATCCTGCAGAACCACGACAGCTCGTCGCACCGCGAGGTGCGCTTTGCAGCGCAACGACGTTCCGGGCTCAGACGTGTCCCGTCGCACCGTAAGGTGCGCCTCACGGCGCAACAAGCTCCTACGGCTTCGCCGGGCCTGCGGCTAGAGCATCGCCTTGTCGAACTCTGCATCGGCAAGCATACGCTTCAGCCGAGAGTTCTCCTGTTCCAGCTCCTTGAGCCGCTTGGCCTCCGTGGATTTCATGCCGCCGTAGAGATGCTGCCAACGGTGGTAGGTGGCAGCAGATACCTCCAGAACTCGCGGCATACATCGGCAACTGTTTGGCCTTGGTTGAGCAGTTGCTCGGCACCGCGCAGCTTGCGGATGATGTGCTCGGGGTTGTGGCGTTTGCGTTTCATGGGGCTTCTCCTGGCCAAGTCTGGCCGATAAGGAAGCTCTCATAAGGGCTGGATCAGTTTTTGGGGTCCACGTCAAGCAGCTGCAGAATGCATTGGTCGGGGATGGTTGATTTATACGACATCAGGCTGTGACCAGTCACGGAGGCCCTGGGTCCAGCGCTGTGGATTAAGTAGAAAAGCCTGCTCGTAGGTCCGCTGCCGGATTGCACAGATCGCATCTGCTTGGCCGTAATGCCGCTGATTTGGCGTCACGTATTTGACGCTACTATGGCGACGATCATTGTTGTACCACTCCACAAAGCCGTCCACCCAAGCGCGCACCGAATGCAAGTCTCGAAACCGTTTTAATGGATAACTCTGATGGTATTATTTGCTCCGTGGGACTGCGTCTAAATGGTGCGAAACAACGATTCGGCAAACGCGTTGTCGTTGCTCACCCGTGGCCGGGAGAAGGAAAGGGAGACACCCAACTCCGCCATTTTACTGGCCAGGGTGAACGATCGCATTGGGGCACTATTGTCGGAGTGAAAATCGGCGACGACTCCATACATCCATCACCATGTACAGATAGTAAAATTGACCCTTTACTGGCCCAGGCAAAAGAGTGATATCCCAGACCAGAACTTGATGGATGCCCCTTGCTTCCAGCATTGGAATAGGCCTAGGTTCCCGTGGTTGACGGGCCCTGCCACGGCTCCTGAGTAGACCTTCTTCGCGCATAATACGATAAAAAGTGAACTCTGAGCCCACGTATATTTGCTCCTCAGCCAGGATGGCCACGATCTGGGCCGGAGTTAGGTCGGCAAAGCGTGGATCATTGACAGTCTCAATAACCTTGTTCCGCTCTTCTGCTAAAATTATGTGTACTACATTGCGTAGGGAACCCTTATGACTATCTACACTGAAACCATGGGCATTGATAGCGATGTCCCAGCGTTTCAACGTACGAGAGCAGATGCCGAATAAATTGGCAACTGCCTTAATAGAAGCTCCTGCATTGAGGCCTTTCTGAAGTAAATCCATGAGCTGACTTCTGTTTTCAGCTTCTATCAATGCTCCTCGTCTCGAGGCCAAAACTGATCGAGCTTTTTTGAGAGCTACCGCTTCGCGGAAGCGTGCCTCTACAGCAATGTTGCCGACTCTGTCAGTGCCTTTTCTTTTTTCTGCAGTTCACGCTCAAGTTGCCGATTTTTGCGAATCAGCTCCTGATTCTTGCGTTGTAGTTCTCTCTGGTCATCCATGTTCGTTGCGCTGGGGCCATTGGCATCCTCAGCTATTTGGCGCCAATGGGCAAGTTGTTTGGGGTAAAGACCACGCTGCCTGCAGAAGGCTCCCAAGTCTGTGCCACTAAGGGCAGCGGCTTGGATTACAGCCGCCAGCTTGTCAGCAGCGCTCCACTGCTCCGGTGCCTTGCCGCTGGCCGGCACCAGCTGGCATTCCTTTTGCCATTGATGGCGCCAGCTATAGATAGTTGGGACCGCAATGCCCGTGCTACGGGCGATCTCAGCTACACTCTCCCAGTTTGGTGGGCTCATTCGCTGAAGGACTTGCTCCCGCAGAGCGGGGGCATAGGTCGTTTTCATGGTCGTCGGTTAGGCCCCCTGGTGGATGGATAAAACCGAATGGATAACTTTCTTGACAGTGGGGGCTGGCAACCTATC
>CAMDWF010000103.1 GCA_945878795.1 Synechococcus sp. UW140 | reverse complement strand
CTGGCGCAAGCAGATCAGAGTCGCTTGGGTTGCTAGTTGTCCTGGTTTCCAGGGATGGGCTGGTCAGGGGGCGGGCACGGCGGATCGGCAGATTGGCGACCAAGGCCGTCACCCTGTCCTCGGTGGCCAAGCTGACATCGCCACTTTCGATGTCAATCTCGACATATTTCTGCACCACCTCAAGAATCTCCCGACGCATGCGCTCGAGCAGCTCGGGATTGAGATCACTGCGATCGTGGGCCAACACCAACTGCAGACGTTCGCGGGCCGTGGTGGCACTGGGCTTATGCAGGCCCAGCAGGTGTTGAAGGAAGTCGAACAAGGCCATGCCGCTCAGAAAAGGCCAGTTGTTCTGCGAATCTTGCCCATCAGGCGGGCCCTGAGGCCCCGGCGTTCGCGGGACGGGTCGATCAGGGGCACCTCTTCGCCCCGAAGCCGGCGCGCCACATTCATGTAGGCCCGACCGGCGGGGGAAAGGGACCCATTGAGGGTGAGGGGCTCACCCCGATTGGTGGAGGTGATCACCTGCTCGTCTTCAAGCACCAGTCCCAACAAGGGCAGGGCAAGAATGTCGGTGACATCGTTGACGCCCAGCATTTCCTGGTTGGCCACCATCTTGGGGCGAACCCGGTTGAGAACCATCTGCACCGGCGCCACCCCCTGGGTATTCAGCAGACCGATCACGCGATCCGCGTCCCGAACCGCAGCCATCTCCGGGGTGGTAATGACGATCGCTTCCCTGGCGGCGGCGGCGGCATTGCGAAAGCCGGTTTCAATCCCCGCTGGGCAGTCGATCAACACAAAGTTGGCCCGTTCCGCGACCATCCCGACGATTTTCTTCATATCGTCGGAGGTCAACCAGTCGAGCATGCGCGCGTTGCCGGCGGGAAGCAGCGAGAGGTTCGGCTCCTGTTTGTGCTTCACCAACGCCTGCTCCAACCGACAGGTTTCTTCAAGCACGTCTTGGGCGTTATAGACAATGCGATTCTCCAGACCCAGCAGCAGGTCGAGATTGCGCAGACCGAAGTCAGCGTCCAGAACCACGGTGGTCTCACCGAGTCGGGCCAGGGCAATGCCCAGGTTCGCCGTGAGGGTTGTCTTGCCGACCCCTCCCTTGCCGGAACAGATCAGGATGACGCGAGCGGGGGTAGCTGTCACTGGGCACTGGGGCTGGATCCCACGTTAAGCCCCTGGGTAGGCATCCCTTGGAGGGGCCAGCGTGGAGATGCAGGATCGATGCGAATTTCGCCGTTCTCAAGTCGGGCTTCTTCGCAAAGGCCCGCAGCGGGGACTTCATCCGGTCCCCGAGCCACGGCCCCGGCAATACGAAGTTGGAGCGGACGCATCTGCAGGGCGACGATGGTTGCCTGATCATCACCAAGTCGGCCGGCATGGGCCACCCCCCGCAGACGGCCCCAGACCAGCACGTGGCCAACCGCACTAATCTGGGCTCCGGGATTCACATCCCCCAGCACCAAGAGCGAGCCATCGGCCTGGAGATGCTCTCCAGAGCGCAAGGTCCCCTGGTGCACGGTCAGGGCGGGGATGGTGGGCGCCGCTTTGGGGGGATGCTGTAACTCACCTGTGTTCGGCCCCAAGTGGAGCCCGAGGGAGGCGGCCGCCACGCGGGTTTCCGGGTGATCAGCCTGCAGTTGAACCAGGGTCAGCCCCTGTTGGGTCAAAAGGCTTTGGAGGGCCTCCAGGTCGGGAAGCCGCAGCCGCCAGTCGCCGCAGATCAGGTTCAACGAACCTTGGATGGCGCCCAGGCTGAGGGCCTGTCTGACCTCCTGCAGCAGGGAGCTGGCCTCCTGGGGGGGAGGCAGCGTTAGCAGGTGGGGTTGATGCGGATCGCTCGCAATTGAGAGGGCCGCCGCCATGGCTGCACGGCTCAAGGACTTCGACTTTAAGCGGTATCGGAGTGCTGATTCCCTTGGGGCCCTTCCCCCCTCGCCACCCACTCCCGCACCAGGGACCCCAGCGGGGTGCTGAGGGTCGGTGGGTGGATCAGCCAGGCGATCTCTTCGCTATGGCTGAGCACTCTGACCAATTCGGAGCGCTGTTCGAGGGCCAGCAACCGCTGGCCATCCCAGAGGCGCAGTCCCCCTTTATAGGGGTGGTAACCCCGACTCTGGCGCTGTTGCAGGCCGCAGCAACCGTCGGGTGCCAGGCCGGCGGCAGCCGCCAGCCTGCGGGCCTCAGCCAACAGCTCCAGTCGTTCTGGAGATCTCAATTCACTCACATCCATGGCCCGTAAGAGCCGGCGGTCCACCAAGCGCGCACAGGGTTCTGCCAACTCCGCCGGTCCCTCCTGGCGCCAGCGTTCCAGGTGGTACCCGGTGACGATGTCGTCATTGTCCAGATAGGTGTCCAGGTCGAGATTCTGGGGGTCCCAAAGCCAGCGTGCCATGGTCCTGTCGGCCCACACCAGCTGGGGCCCCAAGCGCCGGGCGACCTGGACGATGTGGTTCAGCAGCCAATTGCAGACCCCATTGAGCCGGTGGTTGTAAACGCTGCGATACATCAGCTGGCGCACTACTAGGTAGTGCTCCACTGCCGGCAGCCCCTTGGGATGGACCGCAAGGCTGCCGTCCGGCGCCAGGATGAGGCTTGCCAGAATCCGCTGTAGATCGAGATGGCCGAAGCAGGTGCCGGTGCTGTAACTGTCCCGCAGCAGATAATCGAGCCGATCACAGTCAAGCTGGCTGCTGACCAGGGCTCCGATCGCCGCAGGCTCGGTTTGGCCGGTCTCCAGGAGGGTGGCGACCGCCTCAGCCAGCCCGGGCCTGGTGGCTTCCAGACGGTCCCTCAGGTCGGGGTGCTCCCGCGCCAACCGGGCCGACCAGGCCTCATGCCGCAGCCCGTACATGTCTTCGCCGCTATGGCTGAGGGGGGCATGCCCCACGTCGTGGAGCAGGGCCGCTGCGTAGAGCAGGGGCCGCTGCGAGGCCAGGTCGCTTTGGAGGGTTTCGAGTTGGTTGAGGGCCAGACGCGCTAGGTGCAGCACCCCCAGGGAGTGGGTGAAGCGACTGGATTCGGCGCCGTGAAAGGTGAGGAACGCGGGACCGAGTTGGCGGATGCGCCGCAGCCGCTGGAAAGGACCTGTGTCGATCAGATCCATGGCCATGGCTTCGGCCGGATCCTGCCGATCCAGACGGATGGCCCCATGAAGGGGGTCGTGGTAGGTGCGGCGCCCTAAAGCCATTTCAGTTCGCCCCGCTACCAGGACCCATCTGTTCGATGAGAAGACGCTGGGCCTCCTCCAGCCAAGTGTCGTTGTTGCCCGCTGGGGTCAGGGGTTCGGGCTGGGGCAGGGGGTGATCGGGTGTCAGACCCATTGACTGGATCTCCCGACCCAGGGGGGTGCGATAGCGGGCGACGCTGACGGCAAGGCCACTGCCATCGCCCAGCGAAAGCAGCGACTGAATGAGGCCTTTGCCGAAGCTGCGGCTGCCGACCAGGGAGGAACGGCCAGAGTCCTGGAGGGCCCCAGCCAGAATTTCACTGGCACTGGCACTTCCGCCGTTGATGAGGGTCAGCAGGGGGCCGCTGTAGAGAGCGCCGGCGTTGGCCGACTGTTGCGCATTGATCCCCCCCCGGTCCTGGGTTTCGACGATTCCCTTGCTGTCAAGGAGGCTGTTCGCCACTGCCACTCCGGCGCTGACCAGTCCGCCGGAATTGTTCCGTAGATCCAGGATGACCCCGTCAACGGGGCCGGAGTCCACCCAAGATCCTTCCCCTTGGCCGGCAAAGCGACGCAGCCAGAGGTTGGCGAGCTCGGGAACCGGTTCGCTGAACTGGGTGATGCGGAGATAGCCCAGACGATGACCTGGTCGATTCAGGACCTGGCCGCGCACGGGCTGCAAATCCACTTGGCGCCGTTCAAGCACCACCTCCTTTTGGCTGCCCTTGGCCGTAGCCAGCCTCACCACCACGTCGGTTCCGGCATTCCCCCGCAGCCGGGCTGCTGATCCCTCCAAGCCCAGTTCAAGGCTGGAAGTGCCATCGATGGCCAGGACTTCGGTGCCTGGCTGGATATGGGCTTCACTGGCGGGTGAGTCATCCAGGGGGGCGATGACAACCACATGCTGGTCGAAGGCTCGCAGGCCCAGTTGCAGCCCAACCCCATTCACTGTTCCCTGGGTGGTGGCCCGCAGGGCCCCGTAGTCGCTGGGCCGGAGCAGCCTGGTATACGAATCACCAAGGGGCGCCAGCATCGCCTCAATGGCCTCGTAGGCATCGGTCGAACTGTTGATGGACTTTTCCAGGGCCTCCTGGCGCAGGCGCCGCCAATGCACCTGTTCCAACTGGTCGGGGTCCCAGTAGCTCTGGTTGACGAGACGCCAGGCCTCCACCACCAGCTGCTGGGCATCGTTGAGGGCCAGGACAGCGGGTGCTGGGAGGGGGCCCGGTCCGCCCAGCAGCGTGCTGACGACGAGAGCGCCTGTGAGCAAGACGCCTAGCAGGGTCTGACCCAGATGCTTCTGGGGTCGCTGCCGGGGGCGAGGCAGGCTGGCGCTGGGGTGCGCCGGCGGGAGGGAATGGCCCGGATGGATCACGGGGGGGGCAGCACGATCGGTAGACTCTGACAACCCAAGGCCCATCGCTGCATGGCGAATTCCTCCCCCGCCGGCAAATCCACGCCGGTATTCGACTGGTTCAACGAACGGTTGGATCTCCAGGACGTTGTCGACGACATCGCCACCAAGTACGTGCCGCCTCACGTCAATATCTTTTATTGCCTGGGCGGCATCACCCTCACTTGCTTCCTGATTCAGTTTGCGAGCGGGTTTGCGATGACGTTTTATTACAAACCTACTGTCGCTGAGGCCTATTCTTCCGTCCAGTACCTCATGGCCGACGTCAGCTTCGGTTGGCTGATTCGCTCCGTTCATCGCTGGAGCGCCAGCATGATGGTTTTGATGCTTATCCTGCACGTTTTTAGGGTTTACCTAACCGGCGGCTTTAAGCGACCCCGCGAACTGACCTGGGTCACGGGTGTCACCATGGCAGTAATTACTGTTTCGTTTGGGGTCACTGGCTACTCCCTGCCTTGGGATCAAGTTGGTTACTGGGCTGTAAAAATTGTTTCCGGTGTGCCAGCGGCCCTGCCAGTGGTAGGCACTTTCATGGTTGAACTGCTCCGGGGAGGCGAGAGTGTGGGTCAGTCGACTCTTACACGCTTCTACAGTCTCCATACGTTTGTTTTACCCTGGTTGCTGGCTGTCTTCATGCTTATGCACTTCCTGATGATCAGGAAGCAGGGAATTTCTGGACCCCTATGACACTGGGGCTCTCGAAAAAGCTAAAGTTCTCTACGCCCATTTGATCTCGTTCTTTACTCTCACGAAAACACGACCATGTCTTTCGTCAAAAAGCCTGATCTGAATGATCCCGCCCTGCGGGCAAAATTGGCCAAAGGCATGGGCCACAACTATTACGGGGAACCGGCATGGCCGAACGATCTTCTCTACATGTTCCCCGTAACGATCCTTGGCACAATTGCTTGCATCGTTGGCCTAGCTGTTTTAGATCCTGCAATGCTGGGAGATAAGGCCGATCCCTTTGCAACACCTTTGGAAATCCTTCCTGAATGGTATCTTTATCCAGTTTTTCAGATTCTTAGAGTTGTTCCAAATAAGTTGTTGGGCATTGCCCTGCAAACAATGGTACCTTTGGGATTAATGCTCATTCCATTTATCGAAAGCTTCAATAAATTTCAAAATCCATTCCGCAGGCCAGTTGCCATGTCAGTATTCCTTTTCGGTACTTTGGTAACCATCTATCTTGGAATTGGTGCTGCCTTGCCAATTGATAAATCTCTCACCCTTGGGCTGTTCTAAATACTATTCTTAAAGCACTCCACCGATTCCAGAAAATTTCTTTCTTAAAGCCCCCTACCAAGTGAGTTGGCAGGGGGCTTTTGATTGAATGTCACCTCGCCGACCATGGCTATGATTGTCGGCCTGCGGATCGGTAAGCCATCTGATCGAAAGGGTGCTTTGCCCTGTTAGAATTGGTGACAATCAAAAGGTGGCTTTTTGCTCATTCAATCCCGGCGCCCTGGAGCGCATGTCGACCCAGTATCAACTTCATTATCTCAGTCTGGCCAGGCCGGTGGGGAACAACAATTCACAGGGCCTGGGATCAACCTAGGACTGATCCTTGCCACTATCCCCTATGCGCTGGTGCATCTGGCTTGTTTTGGGGTTTTCTGGACAGGTGTCAGTATTGACGCTGTTTTGGTCTGCTTTCTGGCCTACGTTTTGAGGATGTTTGGGGTAACGGCCGGATATCACCGCTATTTTGCCCATCGGGCCTTCAAAACCAGCCGCCCTTTCCAGTTCGCCCTAGCGCTACTAGCTACCAGTTCGGCCCAGCTTGGCCCGCTTTGGTGGGCCGCCACCCATCGCCATCATCACAGCAGTTCCGACACTGCTCAAGATCCCCACTCCCCTAGGCACCATGGTTTTCTCTGGTCCCATATGGGATGGTTTCTGCACCCTAATCATCGAAAGCCAAATCATAATGCGATTCGCGATTATGCCAAATTCCCAGAACTCGTTTTCATTGATAAATGGTCTTTGATTGCTCCGGTTATTTTGGCATTCTTCATGTATGGCCTTGGCTACTTTCTAGAGCAGCAAGGTAGGCCAACAAGCCCTATGCAAATGTTGATCTGGGGCTTCTTTGTATCAACTGTGCTTCTTTATCACGGCACCTATACAATTAATTCCCTATCCCATCTTTTTGGTTCCCAACGTTTTGTCACTGGAGATGACAGCCGTAACAACCCCATATTGGCCATAATTACCCTTGGAGAAGGTTGGCACAATAACCACCACCATTATCAATCCAGTTGTCGCCAAGGTTTCTACTGGTGGGAAATTGATATAACTTATATGGCCCTTTCCTTCCTTTCCAGCTTAGGTCTTGTTTGGGATCTGCGCCCTGTCCCCGATTCAATTTATGCCGAGGCTGGGGCATCAAAATAGCCCTAAATGTACCAATCAAGTTCAGTGCCTTACAAATTATATTCTTGGCCATACCATTAGCAATATTCTGTAAACCTTTGAATTTTGCGTCAGAGATAAAGATAAGAAATTAGTAATTAGGGATTCCTGAAAAAACGACCAGCCCGACAACTTGATTTAAATCAAGGGCCAGGTGGCAGACAACTATTGAGTTTGACTATGCGGTGATAAGTGGTTCGCTTGTAACAAGCCGCCAAATGTGCATAAGCACCATCCATGAGGATGCGGGCCGCTGCCATGCGTAAAACCAAGCAGTAATAAAGACAAAAAAGAGGCGGAGGAGCCTCAGGATTTTCTCGGCAAACATCACCAGAAACGCCATGGAGATTGAGGTTTCTGCACCTTTCGCAAGCCGAGCCATGATCAGCCTGAGCGAATACTTCCGCTTCCCTGAGCCAAACACTCCTTCAACCTCGTTCCGCCTACGCTGGTCTGCGCTGAGCTGCTGCTTGTGAGCCTCATTGATCTCGGGATTTTTCGGCGATCTGCCTAATCTCTTGCCTGATAATCGTATGTTGTTCCTCGTGCAGAAGTTTCTATTCTTGGTGTTGATGTAGATGCGATCGGCACAGATTCTCTCGGGGTAGCAACCGTATTCTTGCTTGTACTTTTTGGCTT
>CAMDWF010000102.1 GCA_945878795.1 Synechococcus sp. UW140 | reverse complement strand
CAGGATGGGGCCATGCATCGCCTTGCCGCCGTCCCTGGGGACCTCTCCGCCCCTCCCGACCAAGGGGGGTTGATCGAACAGCCCCCAGCCCCCGTGGTCTTTCTGAGCAGTGCCGCCACGGACCTGGCGGCCCTCGATGGCCTGCTGGCCGCCGAACCCGAGCGGCTCACAGGGGAAATGCGGGCCCTGCCTTTGGCGGCCCTCAGCCACCCGGCCGCCATTGACCACTACGTCGGCCGCAGTCTCTCCAGCACCCAGCTCGTGGCGGTGAGGCTGCTGGGCGGCCGGGGTCACTGGAGCTATGGCCTCGAACGCTTGCAACGCTGGGCCGCCAAGCAGGGCCAAGGGCGCAACCGCCATCTGCTGATTATGGCGGGCACGGCGGAACAGGAGCAGGAGCTGGCGGCCCTGGGTACCTTGCCGGTGCCCCTAGCCCTGGCCCTGGGCCGCTGTTGGCGCGAGGGGGGACCGGCGAATCTGCGCCAAGTGCTGTCCTGCTGGAATGCCTTGGTGGCCGGTGAGGAGCCGGTAGTACCCATTGTCATCCCAAGCAGCGACCCGGAGCGCCACGATTGGCAACAGGAGGACGGGCCCCGGGTGGGGGTGCTGCTGTATCGCTCCCTGTTGCAAGCGGGAGACCTGGCCTTCATGGGGGCGACCTTGCAGGCTTTGCGCCAGCAGGGGCTGGCACCCCGGGCGCTCTGGGTGAGCAGCCTGAGGGAACCGGCCGTGCAGCAGGGGGTGGCGGATTGGTTTGGCCGTGAAGGGGTCCAGGCGGTGCTGTGCGCCACCGGCTTCGCTTCGGTGCGCTTTGAGGAGGCGGGATTGGGGGCGCCCCTGTGGGAGCAGTTGGGGGTGCCGGTGTTGCAGGTGCTCTCGAGCACCCGGCCCCGTCAGAGTTGGCAGGAAAGCAGCATTGGTCTGGGCCCCCTGGACCTGAGCCTGCAGGTGGCCTTGCCCGAGCTGGATGGCCGCATCATCACCCGCGTGGGGGCGTTCAAAGAAACGACCGGCAGCAGCCGCCGCTTGGCGACTGCGTTGCAACGGCTTTGCCCCGATGAGGAACGGCTGGCCTGGATCGCCCAACTCACCAGCGCCTGGGTGAAGTTGCGCCAGACCCCCGTGGCGCAGCGCCGGCTGGCCCTGGTGCTGGCCAATTACCCCAACCGCAATGGGCGCCTGGCCAATGGGGTTGGCCTCGACACACCAGCAAGTACATCCCTGATGTTGGGCTGGCTGGCCGAAGCCGGCTACGACCTGGGGGATCCCCAGGCGCTGCCAGCCGATGGGGCGGCCCTGATGGACAGACTGCTGGCCGGCCGCAGCAACGATCCGGAAAGCGACCACAGGCCGACCCTAAGCCATCTTCCCCTGGCGGCCTATGAGAGCTGGTATCGGTCGCTGCCTGAGGCGGGACGCCAAAGGCTGGAGGCCGTCTGGGGCCACCCCCAGCTCGATCGGGACCTGGAACAGCGGCCGGGCGGCCCCGCCTTCCCGATCCGGGGCATTTCCTACGGAGCGGTGCTGGTGTTGATCCAGCCGGAACGGGGCTACGACCGCGATCCAAGCCTCACCTACCACAGCCCCGATCTACCGCCCACCCACGCCTACCTGGCCCAATACCTGTGGATGCGCCAGAGCCACGGCAGCCAGGTGGTGGTGCATGTGGGCAAGCACGGCAACCTTGAATGGCTGCCGGGCAAGGGTGTGGGGCTCTCTGGGGACTGCTTCCCGGAATGGGCGTTGGGCCCGATGCCCCATCTCTATCCATTCATCGTCAACGACCCAGGCGAGGGCAGCCAGGCCAAACGCCGCGCCCAGGCGGTGATCCTCGACCATCTCACCCCGCCCCTGGGCCGGGCTGGCCTGCATGGGGGGCTCCAGGTGCTGGAGGCCCTGCTGGATGAATATTGGCAGGCGACCCAGCTGGGGGGCGACCGCGTGGGCCGGCTGCGCAGTTTGTTGGCCGAGCAGATCGAAGGGATGGAGTTGCCCCTGGGGAGCGATGACGGTTTGGAAGAGCGCCTGGCGGCGGCAGATGGTTACCTCTGCGAACTCAAGGAAGCCCAGATTCGCCTGGGACTCCATGTCTATGGGTGTCTGCCGCAGCAGGAGCGCCTGGCGGAATTGTTGCTTTGCCTGGCGCGGGCTCCCCAAGCCGGCACCCCTGGCCTGACCCAGGCCCTGGCCCAGGATCTGGGATTGGATCTCGACCCCTGGAGCGATCCGGAAGAGCAGCGGCTGGGCCCAGCCGACGCTGGGCGCTGGGCCCAGCTGGCCCTGGCCTCCCCCCAGCCGTCCTGCGCACCAGCAGAGGGCTCGGTACGGTGCGTTGGTGATGTGGTGGCCTGGTTGGAGGCCTGGGCCCTGGATCTGGTGCGCCACGAGTTAGCGCTCAAAGGGCAGATGGCGGCGGAACCCGTACCTGCGGAGCGGACCATCCCGGCCCTGGTCCCCTTCGGTCCTGGCAACTGCAGCGAGCGGGCCCTGCAGCATCTGCGTGAACAATTACTGCCGCGCTTGCTGGCCTGCGCCGAAGCCGAGCGCCATGCCTTTCTGCAGGCCATGGGGGGCGGCCGCATCGCCGCAGGCCCCTCCGGTGCCCCCACCCGTGGGCGCCCCGATGTCCTGCCCACAGGTCGTAACTTCTACAGCGTCGACCTCCGCGGTCTGCCCACGGAAGCCGCCTGGGATCTGGGTCGCCGTAGCGCCGAGTTATTGCTTGAACTGCACCGCCAGGAGGAGGGCGAAGATCTACGGGTGCTGGTGTTGTCGGTGTGGGGAACGGCCACGATGCGCAATGGCGGTGAAGACATCGCCCAGGCCCTGGCGCTGATGGGGGTGCGGCCGGTGTGGGATGGCCCCAGCCGTCGTCTTGTGGATCTGGAGGTGATACCGCTTTCCCTGTTGGGTCGCCCCCGGGTTGATGTGACCCTGCGCATCTCCGGTCTGTTTCGGGATGCTTTCCCCCAACTGGTGCGCTGGGTGAACACCGCCTGCCAGCTGGTGGCGAACCTCAACGAGGAGGGGTCTGACAATCCCCTGGCCGCTGCCGCCAGGCGCGAGGGCCATGCCTCCCGGGTCTTCGGTTCGGCGCCTGGGGCCTACGGCGCGGGCCTGCAGGGGTTAATCGACAGCGGTCACTGGGAAAATCGCGGCGATCTGGGTGAAGCCTTTCTCGCCTGGAGCAGCTGGCGCTACGACAGCGAGGCTGGCAGCGAGGGGGGGCTTGCGGCCGCTGGCGATCGCCAAGGGCTAGAGCAGCGACTCGCCACGGTACAGGTGGTGCTCCACAACCAGGACAACCGCGAGCACGACCTGCTCGATTCCGATGATTACTACCAATTCCAGGGGGGCCTGAGCGCCGCCGTCGAACGACTGCAGGGGCGTCCCCCGTCCCTGTGGTTTGGGGACCATTCCCGCCAGAGCCGGCCGCGCCTGCACCGCATCGAGAAGGAGTTCGACAAGGTGCTGCGTTCGCGTCTGCTCAATCCCCGCTGGATCGAGGCGATGGGCACCCATGGATACAAAGGTGGCTTCGAGATGGCCGCCAGCCTTGACTATCTCTTCGCCTACGGCGCCAGCACCGGCCGGGTGCCCCAGTGGAGCTATGGGGCCATCTGCGACACCTGGCTGGCCTCCCAGCCGGTGCTGGACTTTTTGCGCGACTGCAACCCCTGGGCCCTGCGGGACATGGCCGAGCGATTACTGGAAGCCCATCACCGCGAGCTCTGGACGGTTGCACAAGCAAGCCAGCTGGAACGCCTGCGCGAACTGGTGCTCCAGAGCGAGGCCTGGATCGAGAAGCGCTGAAGGGGCCGGCGTTCAGCTGTTGAGGTCCCGGGCCATCGCCTTGAAGGGATCTATGGCACCGGCCCTGGCGGCAGCACCGCTGGGGGCAGGGGCGGTTTCGGCGGTTTCGCTGGCTTTGCGGGCGGCGGCGCCACCGGGGGTGTTGACCGCCAGGGCCGAACCCTTGAGCTTCTGGGCCAGTTGGGAGCTGGACATCTGCTGGGCAAACGTCTTCTTGACCGGCTTGGGGACCCCAGCCGTGAGAGACACTTCGACGGTTTCCTCCAAGGGAGTGCCTGCAAGGCCGGGGGTCATCTTCTGGAGATTGGCCTCCATTGAGGCGACCTCAGCCACCATCTCCTTGTTGCCAGGGCTGTCGGCGTTACCGGGGAAAGTGCGGCGGATGGTATTGGAGCGGCGCATGAATTTGACATCGCCCAAGCCGCTGGAGGAATCGGCATCCAGGAAAAAGGCGTTGTCCGTTTTGGAGGGGTTGGCTTCAGCTGCGGTTGCCGCCACCTTGGTCGCGTTGTCGGAGGCTTGGCCCAGGTTGCGAAGGCGATCGAACAGACCCATCAGATCAGAGAGGAATGTGTTAGCGAACCCTAGCGGCCCCAGAGCTCCACTCCATGGGTATCCGTACCGCAACTCAGCAAAAGACCACGCTTGTTGAGATCGGCGGCAATCGCTTCACACACCAGGGGGGTCGGGCTCCATACACCCTGCATGTCGTAGTCGTACCAGGCCTCGGCCCCGTCAAAGCCAAGTACGTCGGCAGCGGCGATCAGCCGTTGGTGGGGCAAGCGATAACGGGCCGGATGGGCCAGCAGGGCCAGGCCGCCCGAAGCCCGGATGGCCGCCACGACCGCCCCGGCCCTCAGATCAGGCCCCACGGTGGCCGCCCGTTGCAAATAGGGCGCCAGGGGGGCGTGGTCGGCCCCGAAGCCCAGGGCCAGCACGTGGACCAAGCAACCCTCCAGGAGGCAACTGATCTCCACGCCGCGCCAGAACACGGGCACCGGTTCGCCCGCTTGGGCCAGGTCCGCCAGGGTGGCCACGATTTCGGCATGGGCCTCGATGCTGTGGTGATCGGTGACGGCCAGCTGACGCAGGCCGAGGTGGGCCGCCTGGCGGGCAAGCTCGCCGGGATGGAGGGAGCCGTCGCTAAAAGTGGTGTGGCAATGAAAATTGAACTGTCCTGGGCAGCTCTCGGGCGTGACCTGGCCCAGCACGGTGGCCAGGGGATGGGCCTGGGCTTCAGGCCGCAGCACCGCCGGCCTCCTGGCTGGCCAGCCGCTCGGCCCGCAGCCGTCGCCAACGGGCATAAAACTGAATCGAGGCTGCCATGGCAACGATCAGGGCCACGAGAAACCAGGTGGCCGCACCCGTGGGGAACTGCTGCTTGAATACCACAAGCATCACAGCGATTATCAGCAGCAGGGTGGGTAGTTCGTTGAGGGCCCTTAGTTGGCGGGCGTCCCAGCGGCATGTGCCCCGCTGCAGTTGGCCCATGATTCGGTAACAAAAAGCGTGATAGGCCACCAAGAGAGCGACAACGGCCAGCTTGGCGTGCATCCAACCTTGATGGAGCCAGGCGGGTTGCACACTGAGAAGGCCGACCGCCATCGCGACAGTTAGTACCATTCCTGGTGTGGTGATGATGTTCGCCAGACGCCGTTCCATCAGCCCATATTGATTTTCGAAGGCTTCCCTAAGCGGCTCTTCCAGGGTTTCGGCTTCGCGGTGATAGATGAACAGGCGAACCAAGTAAAAAAGACCTGCAAACCAGACGACCACCCCTACCAGATGCAGGGTCTTGAACCAGAGGTAGGCCGAAGGCGGCCAGCTGATGGCCAGCAGGCTGGGGGACAGTGATGCTGGAGAAATCAGGGGGGCAGGCGTCACGACCCAGGAAGAAGGCTTTCCGAGGCTAGGTGTCCCGAGCCTCCTGCGGCCTTCTCCTGGCGTACAGTGCTACTGATTCTGGCGGAAAACCTCCGTACAGCTTGTGATGCACTCACCATCGTCGAGGGAGCAGGTGGTGATGCATTCGAAATAGGCTTCCATCGGATCGATATTGTTGCCAGCAGCTTCGCTGCGGGATGATGGCAGATCGGAGATCTGGCCATCGCTTGGGGGAACGGGGATCCAAGTGTTCATGGCATCGCTTTGGTGGGGTGGCTCAACCGTAGGCTGATACGTGTGAGAATCCAAACAGAATGAGCAACATTGCTCATGTGTTTGTTTCGAAACACAAAGCGGTGTCTGGTCTCCCCAGTCATACCGTGCGTTGAGAGGTTGCTGCCGCAGGTACTGCGGATCCCCGCCTGAGACCATTCTGAAGACCGCCCTGGCCAGGGAAGGGATTTTCAGTCAGATTTCTGCCATGCAACCGATAGCTGAATGATGACTCGTTCTTCTCTGCCGATGGCGATCCGCAGTTTGCGCCAATGGTTTGCTAAAGTTCTGCAGGGATGGGTTCTGGTAGTCACCCCTGAAGACCCACCCCTCTCGCCCCTGCCAGACGCCAACCAGCCCCTAGACCCAACCTGGACTCCTGGCAACCAGGCAAAAGGCGCCAAGGGCGGCTCTGCCCTTCTGCTCTCAAATCAGCCTTACGGATCGGGGCTTTCGGGCAGTGACGGTGCCGGGGCCAGTGCCGGCTTCCCGGCCTTGCGGGAGCCTTTGACCATGGAACAAGCGGTGTTGCAGAGAGATATTAGTCTTTTGAAAAGGGAGGCGGCGGATGCCCTGGCGGCGTTAGGAGCCGCCCATGCCATGGTCACCTCATCTCGACTGGCCCAAATCCAAGGACTGCGCCACCAGGTGCGCAGCGGCCAGCTGCCCGATCAAGCCCTGATTGCCCTGGTCACCGATTACCAGGGCTGGCAGAACGATCAGGTGCGTCTCTTTGACGCCCTGGCTCTGGTGTTGAGGATGCGGGTGCCTGAAGGAACAACCCTCGAACAGGTGGATCCCGCCCTAAGGGATCAGGCGAGAGCCCACCTTGAAGCCCTTTCAGTGGAATACCAACGGGGCCTCCTAATGCAGCAATTCGATGGACAAAATGGCGTCGATGGCGATGATGAATTCGGTGGAGACGATGATATCGAAGGCGGCGGCCCCGTTGGAGACCCCGATGGTACGGAAGCCGCAGGCTGAAACTGAGGTTACAGCTTCTGGGAGTGTTAAGTTTAGTTCAAGTTAATCATAGATACCTAAGTATTAATTATTAAAAACCGTGATGCAGGATTCTTCCACATGGCCTGTTTCGCTGCTGTAGTCAACCCGAAAACTGCGCCAGGTGGCTAAGGGTTCAAGCTCAACCTTTAACAGTGGCCATTCGATACGACGCTTTTTATAGGTTAGGCCCACACATGTTAGGCTCTGGTCATCAGCCATAAGGGACCAAAGGAGAAGAATTTTGCTGCGTTGATAATCATGGCTTTCATCCTCGCTAACAGTGTCTGACAGAAAGCCAGGCTGGAGAGTAATTCTGCTTCGTTTTTCCCAACTCAAATAACGCCCATCTTCCGTCGGATAAAACCAACAAGTTTCATTATTTGCATCCCGCAAAAGAAACTGATCCAGACATTCGACGCTCTCAATATCCAGTGCTTGGGGAGGATAGGCTTGGCTGAGGTCAATTAAGCGACCTTCGACTTTATAAACAGCTAACCATTGCAGCTTGGGCTCAATATAAGGAATAAAGGAATCATACAAGGGCTTATTGGTTTCACTTTTGCTCGATATAGTGTCTCGGACAAAAGGATTTCTTGATTAGGTACCAAGCTCCGCAGCCCTCAGGAGGCGCTCGGGCCTTGCGGTGCAATTGCAGGTGGCCCGGAGGATCCTACCCGTCATCTCTTCCAGGTTGAAGCGACGATTGAACCGATAACAGAAAGCGCCCAGGTAGCGATC
>CAMDWF010000101.1 GCA_945878795.1 Synechococcus sp. UW140 | reverse complement strand
CGACATCGCCGGGCTGTAGATCCAACTCCATTTTCGGAAGCACAAGACTGAATAACGGGCCATCGAACGCGCCGTGGAGGACTTGAACCCCCGACATCAGGTTTTGGAGACCTGCGTTCTACCAACTGAACTAACGGCGCAAGGCGATGACCCTTGGGACAACGGAAATCAGTGTGTTTTCTGGAAAAAATCCAGAGAACATAATCACCGATCGAAGCGCTGCTTCACTCGAGTGGCTTTACCCACCCGGTCACGCAGATAGAAGAGCTTCGCCCTGCGCACTTTACCGCGTCGCTCAACCTTGATGTTGGCAACCTGGGGGCTATGCAGCATGAAAACCCGCTCGACACCAACACCCTGAAAAATACGGCGCACGGTGATGGTTTCGTTGAGGCCGCCATGCCGCTTTGCGATGACCACACCCTCGTAGGGCTGGATCCTTTCCTTGCTGCCTTCGCGGATACGGACACCTACCCGGACGGTGTCGCCGACATAAATTTCGGGCAGATCGCTTTTCAGCTGAGCGGCTTCGAAGGCGGCGATCAGCTCACTGGCTGAGAGTTTGCCGGTGGTCACGGTCACCGTTGCTGGACTGGCCTCAGCCGTAGCAACGGCGACGTTGCTTTCCTCGGCCGCAGTGGCCGGGGATTCCAAATTGGTTTCGGTGTCGTTCACAGGGTCCATCGTTGTTTCGGTTCCGTCCGCAGCCATCCAATTCGAAGGCGTCAGGCCAAACCGAGATTGTAACGGCTCAGGCGCCCCCCTTACCAGCTCCCCTCTGTTGTCCGCTGCGGCGCCAGCGATCCCAGGCGAGCCAACCACCGCTGCCCAGCATCCAGAGCAGGCCGAGCCCATTGAGAAGCACATACAACGTTTCGGCCCCCGAACCCAGCCAGGGTTTCAACCACTCCCCCTCGTGCAACACCATCAGGCCATGGGCCCGATCCCGTCCCCAGCCCCCCCAGTCCCGCAGCAATCGATAGGCCACCCCGCTGCTAACGGTGATCAGCAATGGCGCCAGCACCAGGGGTGCCAGATTGGCGTGGGCCTGGCGCAACCGCAGGGCTAAAGATGGCTCCCCGGGCTGGAGGGGCCTCCGCTGCCAGGGGGAAGGGGGTGCCCTCTCGGCTTCGGGAGGGGGATTTGAGTGGGCCAAGGCGCAGTAGTGATGACACCCTTGATAGCTTGGCAGGGGTGAATATCCTGGAAGGCCCTTGCGGGTCTGCCCACTCGGCCCTTCCCCCGCTCCTTCGAACCGGACCCCATGAATTTGTTTGCCGATCTGCTGGCCAGCACCACCGCTGGTCGAGCCACGGCGGACGCGGCCCAGATCACCCAGGCCGGCCCCCGGATTCAGAAGAGCAGACGGGGTGTGGAGGTCAAATCAGCCCGCGAGATTGAGGTGATGCGCCGCGCTAGTCGCATCGTGGCGACGGTGTTGCGGGAAATCAGTGAATTAGTGGCCCCTGGCATGACGACAGCTGACCTGGATCGTTATGCCGAACAGAGGATCAGGGCCCTAGGGGCGGTGCCCAGCTTTAAGGGCTACCACGGTTTTCCTGCCAGCATCTGCGCCTCCATAAACAATGAGGTGGTGCATGGCATCCCCAGTGCCAAACGGGTGATCAACGCCGGTGATTTGCTCAAGGTGGATACGGGTGCTTGCTTCGAGGGCTACCACGGCGATAGTTGTATCACCATCGCCGTGGGTGAGGGGCTGAGTGACGAGGGCCAAAGGCTCAGCCGTGTGGCCCAGGAGTCCCTGATGAAGGGGCTGGCCACCGTTAAGGCTGGCAGCAACCTCCTGGAACTGGCCGGTGCGGTTCAGGACCACGTCGAAGCCCACGGCTATGCGGTAGTGGAGGATTACACGGGCCACGGTGTGGGCCGCAACCTGCATGAAGAACCTTCGGTGTTCAACTACCGCACCAGGGATTTGCCCAACATGACGCTGCGGCCGGGCATGACCCTGGCGGTGGAACCGATCCTAAATGCCGGCAGCAAAGCCTGTCGCACCTTGCGGGACCGCTGGACGGTAGTTACGGTCGATGGGGGACTTTCGGCCCAGTGGGAGCACACTATCGTCGTCAACAGTGACGGCTGTGAAATTCTTACCGACCGGGATTTCTGAGCAGGCTCTGCCTAGTTCCCCGTACGGGGGGCAAGCCTGGGCATTGGGGCCATACTTTTGGCGACTGCCAGCCCTAACTGTCTCCGGGTCCCCCGGCTTTGATGGAAGTCTTGAGACGATTGATATTCAGGCCAATCTGCTCAATGCCTAGCAGGCTGCCCGGCGCTTCCTCCCAACTGGCAGAGAGCACGCCATAACTAAGGCCGACCAGGCCAAGCAAGAAAAACCCCCCCGACAGCCCCAGGGTGGCCACTGGTGGGATGTCGAGCAGGCGGCGGCTGACCAAAAAATAACTGGCCACAAATACAAACATGCCCAAAAGGGTGGGCAAACCCGTAGCAAGGCCGATGCGACGAGCCATTCTGCGTGAAACCGCCTCGGGAATCTGGGATGGTCGGGGCGATTTGGGGCTCCGTTGGGCCGGGTTCTGCTTCGAGCCGAAGGCGGAGGGTTTGGCTGGGCGGGCCATGGCCCGCCTCAGCCGCGGATGCCTAGTTTTTCGACCAACGCCGCATAGCGTTGATCGTTCTGTTGGCGCAGATAGGAGAGCAGCCGCTTGCGGCGGCCAATCATCTTTAGCAGCCCTTGACGGGAGGAGAAGTCGTGAATGTTTTTCTGAAGGTGGCCGCTGAGTTGGTTGATGCGGTCACTAAGCATCGCCACCTGCACTTCCACAGACCCGGTGTCGGTGCCGTGGGTCTGGTGGGTGTTGATGAGTTCTTGTTTGCGGGTGGTGGTCAGCGGCATGGACTGGGCGGTGCCCCTGTAGATCGAATCGCCAATTCTACCTTCCCGTAGGCCGCTAGTTGCGGATTTCAGGTCAAGGACCTGGACAACCAACGCAGGCATTCGCGCAGCCAGTCGTCGCTGCTGGCCAGGTCAGCGTGGCCTTCGCCGGCTACGGCTCGCCAGGCCCGTTGGATTTCCAAGGGTTCATAGCCCAGGGCCCCAAGGGTGAGTTCCACCTCGGCGCGGCAGCCCTTGGCCAAGGTTTCCCCCTGGCTGTCGTCCGCCCAATCGGCCGCCAGGCCCGGGTCGTCCGCCAGCAGCTGGGGATAACGCTCCTGAACTTTGCTGCGCAGTTCGACCGCCAGCCTCTCGGCCGTGCGTTTGCCCACCCCCGGCGCCTGGCTGAGTCGCCGCAGGTCCGCTGCCGCGATGGCTCGCACCAGTTCGTCGACCCCCATGGCCCCGAGCAGGGCCAGGGCCATCTGGGGACCAACCCCACTGACGGCCACCAGATCCCGGAAGAGATCACGCTCCTGACGATCGCCGAACCCGAAGAGGGTCCAGCCATCCTCGCGGACGCTGTGGTGGGTATGCAGGGTCAGATCGCCACCGGCGGCAGGCAATCGTGCCCACTGCCGCACTGTCAGCTGCACCTCGTAGCCGATGCCCCCACAGATCAGCAGGAGTCCACAGCGGTGGCCCGACCGCCAGGGTTCGGCGACTTGACCCCGCAGCCAGCCGATCATGGGGACCCGTGCAATGGCCCCATGCTGCCCTTCAGGAACCTTGTCGCCCGTCTAAGGCGGACCCTTGTCACGCTGGCGCTGGCCTCGGGGCTGCTGTTGGTGGGCTGCCATGCCCTGGGTCAACCCCCCCGCAGCGTGCTGTTGTCAGCCCTGGCTGAACAGATCCAAACCACCCAACTGGATGTGGCCCAGGCGCTCCAACTGGAACCCATGGGTCTGCCCCAGGTGAGTCGGGTGCGGCTGGAGTCCCAGGAGCCGTTCCCGATTGGCACGGCCAAGGGTTGGCACTTGACGGGTCGCTTTGATTGGCGCCTGAGTGGCGATCCGATTCGGGTGGATAGTCCCTTCGACCTTTATCTGCAGGCGGGTGAGCGCCAGGAGACCTGGCGATTGGCCCGTCCCTTGATCCGCCAGGACGGCAGCGCCGATTGGCTCACCTATCCCTTGCCCTTGCCCGATGCGCCCCGGGCCTGAGTACTGGCCGTTTGACTCAGCAGCGCCGCCAGCAGCACCAACCCTCCGCCCAGCAGGGAGGTGGGTGCCATTTTTTCGCCAAATACCCACCAGCCCCAGAAACTGGCGAAGGCCACCTGCACGTAGCCGATGGGGGTGGCGCGGGCCGCAGGCAGACGCGCCAGACCTTCGGTGAGTCCCAGTTGCCCGGCCTGGGTGAACAGGCCAATCGCCAATAACCAGAGCAGGTCGTTGCCGCTCGGTGTCACCGGATGCAGCAGGACCAGGGGCAGACTCAGAAGCCCCGAGACCATCGGAAACCAGATGACGATCACGAGGGGGGATTCGGTGCGTGCCAGTTCGCGCACACTCACATAGGCCAGGGAGGTGAGCATGGCTCCGGCCAGGGCCAGCAGCACGCCCTCCATGGGAAACACCCCACTCCCCGGTCGCACCAGCACCATGACCCCGATCCAGCCGATCAGCAGGGCCCCCAGGCTGCGCCGGCTCGGGGTTTCTCCCAGCAGGATCCAGGCCAGGGCGGCGGTGAGGGTGGGATAGAAAAATTGCAAGACCGTGGCTTCCGCCAGGGGGAGGCGCTTCAACGCCGCGAAAATGCAGCCCAGGGCCATGGTGCCCAGCAGGCCCCGCAGGGCCAGCAAGCCCCGCCGTCGCCCCCAGGGGTTGATGCCGATCAGGCGGGCCATCGCCAAACTGATGCTGAGGCCCACGATCGAGCGGGCCAGCACAAGTTCGGCCACGGGCAAGCGGGTCCCCAGATGTTTCACCCCCAGGGTCATCAGGCTGAACATGAAGGCGCTGCCCAGGAGGGCCAGCACGGCCCTTCGCCCCTGGCCAGCGGCCTCCTCTTCTGTTTTCGGCATCCTTATTTCTACATCCCTGTTGCTGAATTGTTGCGGTCCGGCGCGCTGGCGCCACCTGCCCCTTGGCCTGGTCCCTGGTCCTTGATCGGTCCCCGCTGGCAGGCGGGCTGGGTTGGGGTCGCAGGGCACCCACCCCTGGTGTTTTACGGCAGAATCGGAGCGCCGAACGCCCCAGATGTGGGGCGTTCGGCTGCCGCCCGCGCTCGCCTGCCAACCCTTGTCCTTGCCCCGCCTCCATCCCCGCACGATCGAGGCCGTAAAGGAGAGGGCCGACATTGTCGATGTGGTCGGCGAGCACGTGCTGCTCAAAAAGAAAGGCCGTGAATTCGTGGGGCTTTGCCCGTTTCACGAGGACCGATCACCGTCGATGACGGTGTCACCGGCCAAGCAGTTTTATTACTGCTTCTCCTGTGGTGCCGGTGGTAACGCCATCAAGTTTTTGATGGAATTGCAGCGCACAAGCTTCGGCGAGGTGGTGCTGGAACTGGCCCGCAAATACCAGTTGCCGGTGGAAACCCTGGAGGGACCGCAGCAGGAGCGTTTGCGCCAGCAGCTTTCGCGTCGGGATCGGCTGCACCGGGTGCTGGCCCTGGCCGCCGGCTGGTTCCAGGCCCAGTTGCGTTTGCCAGAGGGGGCCGGGGCCCTGGCCTACCTGCGCGAGGGCCGGGGCCTCAGCCCGGCCAGCCTTGAAGCCTTCCAACTGGGTTATGCGCCGGACCGTTGGGATGGCTTGTTGGTCCATTTGCAGGCGGTCGAGCAGCAGGCTCCGGATTTGTTGCTGGATGCCGGCCTGGTGGTGGCCCGCAAGGGGGGAGGGGGCTTCTACGACCGTTTCCGCCATCGGGTGATGGTGCCGATCCGGGACCGCCAGGGGCGGGTCATCGGCTTTGGCGGCCGCAGCCTCGATGGCGGCGAGCCCAAGTATCTCAATTCACCGGAAACCGAGGTGTTTGAGAAGGGTCGCCATCTCTTTGGCCTGGAGCGGGCCGCTGAGGCGATCCGCCGCGATGACCGGGCGGTGGTGGTGGAGGGCTATTTCGATCTGATCGCCCTCCATGCCGCCGGCATTGCCAATTCCGTTGCCGCCCTGGGTACGGCGCTCAGCAGCCACCAGATCACCCAGTTGGGCCGTTTGTGCGACAGCAAGCGCCTGATTCTCAATTTCGATGCCGACGGGGCCGGCATCCGCGCCGCCCAACGGGCCATCGGCGAGGTGGAACAACAGGCTTTGCAGGGATTGCTGGAGCTGCGGGTGCTGCAGCTGCCCGCCGGCAAAGATCCCGATGAATTTCTGCGTAGCCACGGGCCTGGCGAGTATCGGGCTCTGCTGGATGGGGCCCCCCTGTGGCTGGACTGGCAGATCGAGCAGGTCCTGGCCCCCCGTGATCTCAGCCGCGCTGACGAGTTTCAGCAGGCGGTGGCGTCCCTGGTGGAGTTGTTGGGCAAGTTGCCCCAGGCCACCCACCGCACCCGTTACATCCAGCAGGTGGCCGAGCGCCTCAGCCAGGGTCGCGCCCATCTGGTGCGTTCGTTGGAGGAGGACCTGCGCCAGCAGGTCAAGGGCCAGCGCTGGCATGGGCGCTCCAGCCGCTTGGAGGCTCCCGGCAGCATCAACCTGAAGGAACGGGCCGAAGCGGCCATCCTGCGGCTCTACCTCCACTGTCCCCAGCAGCGGGCCGAGGTGCGTCGCCAGTTGCGGCTGGCCGAGCAACAGGATTTTGTCTTGCGTGACCACCGTCTGCTCTGGGCGACCATCGCTGAGATCGAAGAGGACCACCTGGCCCCCGGGCGGCTGGAGGCGATCGATCGGGGCGAAGACCTGGGTTTGGCACTGGGTGAGCTCGACCTACCCCGGCTGCTGGGCGATCGCCTTGTAGTGGAGCAAAGCGATCTCCTCTCCCGTTTGACCCCCCTGCTGCAACCCAGTGATGTGGAGGCGCTCGCCTTGGCCCAGCCCGGGTTGCAGCTCCGCGGGGCCATCGCCAGCCGCTCCCGCCTGGTTACTCAGAATCGTTGCCGCCATTTGCTAGAGGCCTGGCGGGGCCAGGAATTGCAGACCCTGGAGCGTTGCATCGCCCGGTTGCTGCAGGCCGAAGCCTCGCCGCCGCCTCAGTCCGCAGCACCCCTGCTCTGCCCCGACATGGAGGGCCGCATCGACGACCTCTTCCAGCAGCTCAATGGGGAGGCCCTGCGGTTTCAGGAGGCCTATTACCGCGAACGTCGCCATCTGTTTGCCCTCGATCGGCAACGGTGCAGCAGCGACGAGGAAACCTTTGCGGCTCGCGCGGGCGATTAGGGGCCTGGTGGCCAGGGAGCCCGATGGATCCTGACTAATGTATCTCTACTGGAGTCTCCTGATAGCCTATCCGGACTATCCCTTGCCCTTGGACGAGGCCCAACGGCTGCGGGCTCTGGAGAGGTACGGGGTGGTGGACCAACCCAGCGATCCCCATTTCGAGCGGCTGGTGGACTTGGCCAGTTCGATCTTCGCCATGCCGTTTGCGGCGATCTCCCTTGTGGAGGCGAATCGTCAATGGTTTTTGGCCAGTAGGGGCCTCACAGTGCGTCAAACCCCCAGGCCGATGGCTTTCTGCGCCCATGCCATCGCCTCGAAAGGGGTGCTGGTGGTGCCCGATGCCCTTAAAGACGATCGCTTCAGCACCAATCCCCTGGTCAGCGCTGAACCCCATGTGCGTTTTTATGCCGGGGCCCCGCTCACCAGTCCCACCGGCCACAACTTGGGCACCCTGTGCGTGTTGGACCAGAAGCCCCATCTGCCCAC
>CAMDWF010000100.1 GCA_945878795.1 Synechococcus sp. UW140 | reverse complement strand
TAAGCTTTAAAATTGAAACAACTTGCAAATGCCAACAAGCAAAACTAATTTCCAGTCTTTTCCAAATAGTTGGTCATACAATTGCGATGGCACCCCCTGTTCTAATTGGCAGCCAGTAGGCTTGGAAAGCCTTTGTTCGCGGCATGATCTACTGCACTTCAGTGGACCCGACAAAGATCAATGATCTACAAAAAGAATTACTTAAAATATAATCCTCATCCACAACATCAGTCCCGTCTCCCTGGCTGCATTTCCTGCAGATCGCGGAATGCCCTGACCCTAAACTGATGGGTTTCATGCTCAGGCTTGTTAGGCTGCAGGAGGGTCCTATTTCGGCCCTTCTGGGTCTGCAACTTCCCTAGCATGATTTTTATATACATGCGTAACCTTATTCCATGACTCGACCCGCCATCTTCTGCGGCGGGCGCCGCAAAGACTTGCCCATCCTAAGGTGGCGCTAGATCCATAAGCTGCTGCTTCAGCTTGTGGGGAGCGCGACGTAGTTTTCGCGCGGCTTGGGCGGCCGGATGGAGGATTGCCGGTGCTGCAGACGGATGTGTTCGCGCTTGATGTTTGCTCACGTCCTGGCAGCTCCGGCGATTGCGGGTTCAGGGCTAGCCAAGCTACAAGGAGTTGCAACCACCCCAGCCGGCCAATTCGGGTGCTCTGCAACGCGGCAAAAGGGGCGGCGGCGGGGCGGCCGGAGCGGCGCGAAAAAGATAGTGGCCCCTGAGCTAAGAGCGGGTGCTTGAAATGTGTATATTGATCTAGTTCGATTTTTAAACGGTGTTCAAGCTAAAACTACCAGCTGCTTTGGATAGACAATTTGAAATCCGGCACAAATATCACACGTTTCGGCAGTTTGCCCCCGCAATAGGTAAGCGCGCGGCATTGCGGCTGGCATTCTGGGATCGAAAGGGTTGTCTGACATTGCAGCCAAAAGGCATCAGTGAGCCTCTAGTAATCCGATCAGACAGCAGTGATATCGACGTTTTCTGGCAAATCTTTGGCGAAAAAGAGTATTCTTGTCTTGCCAACCTTGCAAATGTCGATCTGATTATAGATGCTGGTGCTAATGTGGGCTATTCAAGTGTCTATTTTCTCTCTCACTTTCCTAAATGTCGGGTGATTGCCATAGAGCCCGATAGCAACAATTTCGCTTCACTCCTGAAAAATCTGGCTCCTTACGGTCAGCGGGCTCAGGCCCTGAAGTGTGGGATCTGGTCTAAATCCGCTGAACTGGCCATCGAAGATACTAATTACCGCGATGGACGTGATTGGACCCGCCAGGTTCGCGAGTGTGAAATCGGTGAAACAGGAGATATTCGGGCTGTGACAGTCGGTGAGCTGCTGCTCCAGTCGGGACGTAACCGACTCTCCCTGCTGAAGATGGATATCGAGGGTGCTGAAGCGGTGGTCTTTGCTGATCCTTCCTGCCAGCAGTGGTTGCCCAAGACTGAGGCCATCGCCATCGAGCTCCACGATGATTCTGGGTTCGGACCCGCCTCGGATCTGTTTCATGCCGCCATCCGCGACCAGCATTATCAGGTCTCCCACAGCGGCGAACTGACCATCTGCCTCCGAGCGGATGCTCCTGGTGGCTGATGGCTGCCCTGCTCGCCCCGCCACCTCAATCTTGCCAAGAGCGTGGCGGGCTGACTCCCCTGACTTGGTGGCCAGGACGGCCTGTGCCCCCCTTGGCATGGGGCACAGGTGATCAAGCGACCCCGGTGCTCCTACTGCTTAATCGATGTGCTGCCGGAGCTGCCGGTACCACTGGGGCGCTGATCTCGCTGCTCGATCGCGGCGAACAGGAGCGGGCGCAGCGCTTCCGCCGGCCTGATGATCGTGATCGCTACCAGCTCGGCCGCGCCGCCCTGCGGCAGGTGCTCGGAGCCTGGCTGGATCGCGATCCGTCAGCGCTGCGCTTCCGCTATGGCCCCCACGGCAAGCCCGCGCTCGCTGGGCTGGTGGATGCGGCTCCTCACTTCAACCTGTCCCATTCGGGCGATCTAATTCTGCTTGCCTTCCACGCTGCTGCGCCAGTCGGGGTCGATGTGGAGCGTCAGCAAGCCGACCTGGACTGGCTGCCCATCGCGCGGCGCTGCCTGGATCCCGCCCAGGTCGAATCGCTGCTGGCCCTGCCACCGGCCGAGGCGGCCTCGGCCTTTATGGAGTCCTGGTGCGCCCTTGAGGCGGGCCTCAAGGCGCGGGGGGTGGGCTTGGCCCAGGCCAGCGAGGCCCAAGCCCTGGCGATGGAGCCGCGGCTGCGGCGCTGGCGGCTGGCCCTGCCGGCGGGCTACGGCGGGGCAGTGGCGCTGCTGGATCCTGGCTGAAGAGCCAAGGACCTCAGGATCTGCCCTCAGGGCCCGGTGCCCCATCCTCACGGCCCCGGCGGCTCCTCCTGAGGCAAATCATCTTTGAGATCTTCGGGGCTGAGGGGCTGGCCCAGCAGCTTTTTTTCGGCGCGATTGACCGCCCGGGGACTGCTGAGCAGGTCCCACTTGGTCAGTTGGGGCAGCGGGTCGCGGTGGTCCTCAGCGCGCCTGGGGGGCGGCAGCCAGACGAAGCGGCTGCGGGGGGCCTTGTCCTGGCAGAGCTGGGCCATCTGGGCGCGCAGGGCCCAGCGCACCCGCCCCCGCCCCAGGGCCGCGTAGAACTCCTGGCGAGGCGCCCGCCCGCCGCTGTGGGGTTCGGGCCCATCTCCCCCCATCAGGCGCGCCGCATCCGGATTCCAACGGGGCCGGCAGATGCCCTCGGTTTCGGTGTCGGTGTCGAGCCAGATGTGCAACCCCTCTCCCCCGGGGCGCGTCACCACCGCCAGGCCATCGCCGCTGCGCTGGCGCGGCAAGGGAAACACCCTGCCGCTGCTGCGCTGGCTCAGGGGTACACAACCGGCAAGCATCAACAGGGTCACCGCCAGCACAGCGATGCCCCGCTGGTTTGAGGAAGGACAACGGCGGTGAAACCGGCGGGGCGCCACGCGAAAACAAGAATGCAATTCCGGCATGATCGCCCTTGATCCGCCCGCTGGCCCCATGGCCCTCACCGCCTCGACCATGTTGCCCCTGGGGACGGCCCTGCCGTTATCGCTTTTGCAGGAGCAGCTCACCCCCGTGGTGGGCTCCCTGCCAAAGGCCTGGGCCCTGGAGGGACGGCCGGTGCTGGTGATGTTTCTTTGCCCCCACTGCCCCTTCGTGAAGCACATCGAGGCCGAACTGGGTCGCCTGGGCCGCGATCTGGGCGAGCAGGCGGCCCTGATCGCCATCCGCAGCAACAGCCTCAGCAGCCACCCCCAGGACGGACCGGCCCAGATGGCGGCCCAGGCCCAGGCCCATGGCTGGACCTTCCCCTACCTGGCCGACGACAGCCAGGCGGTGGCCAAGGCCTTTCGGGCGGCCTGCACGCCAGACCTGTTTCTGTTTGATGCGGCCCACCGGCTGGCCTATCGCGGCCAGCTCGATGGCAGCCGCCCCGGCCAACCCACCCCCTGCGACGGTCGGGACCTGCGCGGCGCCCTGGCGGCCCTGCTGGCGGGGCGGGCGCCGCTGGCGGAGCAGATCGCGGCGATCGGCTGCAACATCAAATGGCACCCGGGCCAGGAGCCGGAATGGGCCTGAGACCCCCTGGCCGGCCCACCCGTTTGACTTAAGGTTGCGCCCATGCCCGTCCCCCCCTTCAGCCTCGAAGAGCAGCTGAGGCAGCTCGGCGACAGCCTTGATGAGGCTGTTTTGCAGGTGCTGCGCAGTGGCCAGTACATCGGCGGGGGCGTAGTCAACGCCTTCGAGACCAGTTTCGCTGCGGCCTGCGCCGTCCCCCACGCGATCGGCTGCAACAGCGGCACCGATGCCCTAACCCTGGCCCTGAGGGCCCTGGATATCGGCCCCGGCGATGAGGTGATCACCTCCTCCTTCAGCTTCTTCGCCACCGCCGAGGCCATCAGCGCCGTGGGGGCCACGCCGGTGTTCGTGGACGTGGATCCCGCCAGCTACCTTCTCGATCTTGATCGCATCGAAGCGGCCATCACCCCCGCCACCCGCGCCCTGCTGCCGGTCCATCTCTTCGGCCGGCCGGTGGACATGGAACGCATCAACGCCATCGCCCTGCGCCATGGCCTGCGGGTGATTGAAGACTGCGCCCAGGCCAGCGGCGCCAGCTGGGCCGGGCGCCCGGTGGGTAGCTGGGGGTACGCCGGCTGCTTCAGCTTCTTCCCCACCAAGAACCTGGGGGCTGCCGGCGATGGCGGGGCCGTTGTCTGCCGCGACAGCAGCCTGGCCCAACGCATCCGGGAGCTGGCGGTGCATGGCATGCCGCGCCGTTATCTCCATACCGACCTGGGTTACAACAGCCGCCTCGATGCCATGCAGGCGGCCGTCCTCAACGTCAAATTGCCCCACCTGCCCCTGTGGGTGGAACGGCGCCGCCGCATCGCCCAGCGCTACCGGGAAGCCCTCGGCGACCTCCCCACCCTCCAGCTCGCCGATGCCGGCCCCGACGGCCACAGCTGGAACCAATTCGTGGTGCGGGTGCCGGGTTGTCCCGCCGATCAGGCCAGCTGCGCCGGCCGCTGCACCCCCTCCAGCGACAGTGCCAACTTCGGCCTGCCGGAAGCCTGTTGCCGCGATTGGCTCAAGCAGCGGCTCCAGGAAGAAGGGGTGATCACGATCATTTACTACCCGATCCCGATCCATCGCCAGCCGGCCTATGCCGAGCTGGGCTACGGACCAGGCAGCCTGCCGGTCACCGAGCGCCTCTGCGTCGAAGTGCTCAGCCTGCCGATCTTCCCCGAACTGGACGACGAGCAACAGGAGCGGGTGATCTCCACCCTGCGCCAGCTGGTGGGTTCCGGGTCGCCGGTGTTGGCGGCCTAATGCGCCCCCCATGGCGCTGATCGCCCGCCTGCAGGACCTGGCCCCCACCATGGCCGCCTGGCGGCGGGACCTGCACGCCCATCCCGAAACGGCCTTCGCAGAACACCGCACCGCTGCCATGGTGGCCGAGCGGCTCGCCAGCTTCGGCTGTGAGGTGCACACCGGCCTGGCCGGCACCGGTGTGGTCGGGGTGCTGCGGGCCGGCACCGGCCTGGCCGGTGCTGACCAGGCCGGTGGTTCGGACCGAAGCATCGGCCTGCGGGCCGACATGGATGCTCTGCCGATCACGGAGGCCAACACCTTTGCCCATGGCTCCCGCCACCCGGGTCGCATGCACGCCTGCGGCCACGACGGTCACACCACCATGCTGCTGGGGGCCGCCCAGTACCTGGCCGAGAGCCGACGTTTTGACGGCACCGTGGTGCTGATCTTCCAGCCGGCCGAAGAAAACGAGGGCGGCGGCCGGGTGATGGTGCAGGAGGGCCTGTTCGAGCGTTTCCCGGTGCAGGCGGTCTACGGCCTGCATAACTGGCCTGGCCTGGCGGCGGGGCGTTTTGCCGTGCGCCCAGGGCCGATGATGGCGGGCTGCGACCAATTCGAAATCGTACTTAGCGGCCGAGGCTGCCATGCCGCCATGGCCGAGGAGGGCATCGATCCGATCGTGGCCGGCAGCGCCCTGGTGCAGGCTCTGCAAACGATCACCAGCCGCAACATCGCCGCGGCGGATGCGGCGGTGGTGAGTGTCACCCAGTTCCACGGCGGCGAAGCCTGGAATGTAATTCCGGCCAGCGTGGTGCTGCGGGGCAGCCTGCGCTATTTCCGCAATGAGGTGCGGCACACCATCCATGGGCGCCTGCAGAGCCTGTGCGCTGGTGTGGCGGCGGCCCATGGCGCCCAGGCCGAGCTGCGGCTGATTCCCGGCTATCCCCCCACCGTCAACAGCGCCGCAGAAGCGGCCACCGCTGCCGCCGCCATGGCGGCCGTTGTCGGCGCCGATCGGGTCGACACCCACCTCCCCCCCACCATGGGCGCCGAAGACTTCGCCTACATGCTGCAGGCCCGTCCGGGGGCCTACGGCTGGATCGGCAATGGCCCGGGCACGGGCGGCTGCCTGCTGCACAATCCGCGCTACGACTTCAATGACGCTCTGCTGGCCATCGGAGCCAGCTATTGGGCCACTTTGGTAGAGCGGGTACTGGCCCCCTGAATCCGGCACGCCTGAACCCCAGCGGGCCTCAGGAGCCCAGCAGGGCCGTGCAAACCAACCGCTCCTGCAGGGCATCCCCCCGCACCCGCCGCAGGCGGATCACCTCGGCCAGGTGGTCGGCATCGTCGGCGATGCCGCAGAAGCGGCCCGAGCCCCAGGTGTGCAGCCAGGGCAGACCCAGAAAGTAAAGACCAGGGCTGGGGGTGACGCCACGCTCGTGGGCGGGATAGCCCGCGCCATCGAAGACCGGCACGTCAACCCAGCTGAAATCACTGCTGTAGCCCGTACACCAGATCACGGCCGCCAAGGGTTCGGCTGCCAGATCGAGGGCTGGGGCAGGGCCCGGCAGCGGACTCCAGCAGGGTTCGTAGTCATCCTGGGGGGGGGCGTCTAGGCCCTGCTCACTGATCCAGCCATCAATGCTCTGGCCGATGCGGTTGAAAACTGCATCGGCCTGGTCCAGATTCGCCTCCAGGTCGTCGGCGAACAGGATGCCTTGCTCGCTGAGCTCCAGCAGGCGGCCATGCAGTTGCATGCCATTGAGGGCATGGCGGCGCAGGTCGATCTCGTGGCCGCCATCACGACCGCTGAGGTAATGGTTGGTCTTGGAACGCACGGCCTTGGGGTCGGCATGCTCGTGGATCGGCATGGCGTAGTAGCCCATGCGCTCCAACCAATCGACCACGTCTCTGCCGCGATACCGGCGGGGCGAACGCGGCGCCGAACCGACGCTGAGATGGACGCGGCGACCGGCAAAAAAGAGGTCTTCGGCGATCTGGGCGCCGGACTGGCCACTGCCGACCACCAGCACCGGCCCCGCAGGTAACTGGTCGGGGTTGCGATAGTCGCGGGCATCGAGCTGCAGCAGGGAGGCGGGCAGCCGCTGGGCCTGGGGATGGCGCTTGGGGTTGTGATAGCCACCGATCGCCACCACGACCTGGTCGGCATGCACTTGGCCGGCACTGGTGCTGAGGCGGTAACCCTCGCCCTGGCGCTGGAGTCCCTGGACACTGACCCCCTCACGCACATCAACCTCCGTGCTGGCAGCAAAGCGGCGCACGTAATCGGCGATGGCGTCGCGCACCATGAAACCCTCCGGGTCGTCGCCGTCGTAGGGGAAATCGGGCAATCGGCACTGCCAGTTGGGTGTCACCAGGCAGAAGCTGTCCCAGCGCTGGTGCTGCCAGGCATGGCCGATGCGGTTCTTCTCCAGCACCAGGGCCTGGATGCCGCAGCGTTTCAGGCAGGCCGCCATGGCCAGGCCCGCCTGACCGGAGCCAATGATGACCACCGGCGACCAGGAGGGCAGGGGGGTGGCCGCCGAGGTTGCTGACGCGGCCTGGGGAGAGGATCCTGCCGATGTCTGGGGGGGCGTTGATGCCGCCGTTTGAGCCACAGCAATCAGGAACCAATTGGATCGATCGATTCTGAGCTGCAAGCGGTTCGAATCCGGTAGCAGAGGCCACCAAGACGACCCAAACAGTGGCAATCGCTACACAATTTCAAGGGGCGAGGGTGCAATCTTCCCGAGTCTTGTGCCCCTGGCTTTGCTCCCCATGCCTGAAGTGACTCGCCCCGCCAATCAGCCGGGAGATTTTCTTGTTGATTACGAGCAAAAAGTCTTCCCCGATGTCAAAGCGGAACCGGGCGAAAAAGCCCTGGTCA
>CAMDWF010000099.1 GCA_945878795.1 Synechococcus sp. UW140 | reverse complement strand
CCAAAGAGCGAGCAGCAACAACGCCGCCACACCGAGCGCCAGAAGGGGCGAATCCGGGTGATGCCAGGGCCAGGTGATCAGCACCACGGCCAGCACCACCACAAAGGAACGAAAGAACTTGGAATCCGCCTCAAGGCGCTGCACGGCCTGCAAACAGGGCTGGCTTTCGACATTGAGCCACACCTTGCACCACTGGAAGGTGTTCACAGCCCGATCGGCCTGTAATGATGAGAGCAGGCGCTTTTTGACCTGTTCGGTTCGGAGTACAGCATGGTCTGATTCACTCCTGAACACAGCCCACAGGCCCAGGCGGAGCGGCCAGGGCAATAACTTGTCGCGCAGGGCCAGGCGCCGGATCTGCACATTGAGGGTGTACCCTCTGGCCCAGTCGTAGAACTCATCCAGCCAGGAGCCGAGCAGAAAGATCAGATGGCCGAAGAGATAGCTGGCGAAGAGGAAGGCGGCCCAGCCTTCGGCGCCGGCTAACTTCCCGTAGCGTTCTGCCAGCAATACTGGCCCTACCTGATCCATCAAGAGATAGGTGAGCAGCGCGCCCGGCAGCAGGATGGAAAAGAAATCCATCAGGCCGATGAACAATTTCTGCGGGTCGAAGTCCATTGGAAAGCAGGTTTGAGAACAAATCTGAATGCTTTTCCGCAAATTAGGTGGCCTGTGACTCACCATTGCCCAGCTCCGCCGCAACCGCCAGGGGAATCCCCGCCTGCTGCAGCGCCTCCACAAGCCGCAGCAGCAACTCCCGCTCGACTGGCCCCTGCCGGCCGGCTCGGGTGACTACCACCAGGGCCACCTCCAGGCCCTGGGGGCCCACCTGGCGCAGGCCCAGCAGATGGGGGGCTCGAGCAGATCGGCGCTCCAGGTCGGGTCGGCGGCGAAGGCGGCGGCCGCCTGGCCGAGTACGGCGAGGGATCGGCGGGGATCGGCGCCAGCGTGGGCGAGGGTGAGGCGCAGCTCCTGGCCAGAGCGCAGCTTGGTGGTGTTCACTACCCGCTTGCACTCGTTGTTGGGGATCACCACCACCCGTTGGTCGGGACTGCGCAGCTGGGTGCTGAGCAGGTCCACATCGATTACCTCACCACTGAGGCCGTCGATCTTGATTGCATCACCAATGGCGTAGCGGTCTTCCAGCAGCAGCACCAGGCCGGCAACGAAATCACGCAGCAGGTCTTGGAATACCAGGGCCAGGGCACCTAGTACGGCACCACTGGCCAGCAGGGTGTTGCTGGAGAGGTCGCGCACGCCAGGGATGGCGGCCACCACCCAGAGGGTCACCAGCGAGATGCAGGCCAAATTGACCAGACGGGTCACTACCCGCTTCAGGCTGCGGTAGCGCTGGTTGCGGCGGGCGCGCCGCTCCGGCGCCAATGAAGGATTGCTGTTCCACTGGCTGAGCAGGGCCGCCAGCACCGCCTGCAGCAGCAGGGCCAGCAGCCAGCCGAACAGCAGCTTGGCCAGCACCGAAAAGGGCTGCAGCAGCAGGTTGATCGCCAGGGGGATCTGGCCCGGCACCGCCAGCACCGCCACCCCCACCATCAGGGGCAGCAGCAGCAGCACAGCCGCCAGCAGGGCGCGGCTCAGCAGGTGCAGCACCTGGATCAGCACGGCCGAACCTGGGGCTGGGGCTGGGGCTGGGGCTGAGCCAGGGGCTGGAGCTGTATCTGGCGGGGAACCGGTCCGGGAGGCGGCCAATAACTGGGCCTGCCGCAGCTCCAGCTGGCCAAGCCGGCGCTTGACCAGCCGCCAGAGAACCAGGCCTGTGAACAGCATTCCCCCCAGCCCCAGCTCCAGCAGCGCCATGGTGCGAAAGCGGCGCCCCAGCACCCCCGGCACCAGCGCTGGGCCAGCTGATCGGGCGTGGTGCCGTTGAGTCGGGCGTCTTCAGCGGTGACGCTCAGCAGGGGCAGGGGCAGCTCCCTTCCCGGCACCCGCGCCTGAAGCACGGGCGGGCCGCCACTGCCGGCGGCCACTTCCACCTGCAGGGCAGTGGGATTCCCCAGCAGACCCAGCTGGTTGCTATCGCAGACGAGCTGGCCGCTGCGCAGGTAGAGCTTATCAAGGATGAATTCAGCCAGCCCTTCCGCCTCCGTGCACACCTCCTGGGCGCGGTAGAGGAGTTCGAGGTTGCCCTCGATCACCTGGGCCCGCTGCCGCGCATCCGGCCCGCCCGCAGCCGCCATCACCGGCGAGGCCACGGTGAGCACAGGAATACCGAGGATGCGCACCTTGGCGCGGTGGAAGCTGCCGCTATCGCGCACTTCCTCGGCCGCCTGGGGCCTGGGAGCCGAGGCCTGGGGGGAGGCCATGGTGGTCGGGGCGGCCGCTAGGGGAAGCTGGCCGAGCAGCACGGCTAGCAGCAGCGGCAGCAGCCGCCTCCAGGCTCGTCGGGTGGTGGCGAAGGGGGGCAGGGGGATGTTGGCGGTGAGGGGGGTGTTGGCAGGGCCGACAACCGTGGCCATCTTGGCGGCATGCCTTTGAAACCATGCCGGCTGGTGGTGGAGCTGGCCAGAAGCAAACCGCTTGGTTACTCCGCAGCTTTGCTGTTTGTCGGTTCTGCGGCTGGAGTTGCTGGCCATATCTGCCTGTGGCTTTTCGCAGGCCCCGTTGGTTGGAAATTGCGTGCATTTTGCGGGTCGCTGTCCTTCGCCTCGATCAGCAAAGGGCCGCGAGGGTTAAGGCGGTAGGGACAGCTTTGCGGGCCAGGGCTTGTGGTCGCTTCTCCATGGTCCTCATGTCCCCCCAAGGCAGCTGAAATCTAGAGGGGGTGCGCCGCTGGTTTGCCAGCTCCGCCCGGCGCAACATTCGCTTATCCGCCCATCTCTCCAAAGGCGCTCATGGCGTCGCTGCCCTCGCTGGCACCGCTGCCGCCGCTCCTGCTCCTGCCGTGGAGTCGCGCCGCCAATGGCGCACCACCAGCTCCGGCGTTTGCCCCTGCAGATCCACCGCCGCGTTGAGTCGTTGCATGGTGGCGGCCGACAGGCGCCCGCTCAATCGATCCAGCACCGGCAGCAGCTCCGGGTGGCGCCGCAGGCTGGCCGCGTTGAACACCGGCACGGCGTCGTAGGGAGGGAAGTAGGCGCGGTCGTCTTCCAGAATTTGCAGCTTCAGGGCGGAAATCAGCCCATTGGTGCTGTCGCCGGCGATCAGATCCACCCGCCCGTCCGCCAGGGCCCGGTAGGTGAGGCCCAGATCCATGGCGCTGGGCGGCGCGGCGAAGCGCAGTCCGTAGCGCTCCGCCAGGCCCGGCAAGCCATCCTCGCGGTTGAGAAATTCGTAGCCAAAGGCCGCGCGCCATTGCCGGGCAGGTTTCACCGCATCGCTGATCGTGCGCAGGCCCAGCCGCTGGCCATCGGCCTGGCGGATGAGGATCGCGAAGGTGTTTTCGAACCCCAGGGAGGGGAACATGCGCAGGCCAAAACGGTCGTCGTAGAGCTGACGCGCCCGCTGCCACAGCACCGCCCGCCGCTCGGGCGGCAAGGGCGGCTGGCGCAGGATCGCCGTCCAGGCCGTGCCCGTGTACTCCACGTAGCCATCGATGCGCCCCTGACGTACAGCCTCGTGGAGCAAAAAGGTACTGCCCAGGCTGAACTCCCGTTTCACCCGCAGGGACGTATGCGCCTCAATCTCCTGGGCCAGGAGCTCCCCCAGCAGCAGCTGCTCGGTGTAGCCCTTGGCGCCCACCACCACCGTTTCACCGCCCGAGGGGGCCAGCCAACTCCAGGCGACGGGGATGGCCAGCAGGGCCGCCACGAGCAGGGTCCCCGCCAGCAGCTGGAGCCAGCGGCGCCGCCGCCAGGCCGCCCGCCCGCCGCCACGCCTGCCGGCTTGGCTGCCGCCCTTGGCGACGCGCCGGCAGAGGCGGGTTTCCAGGGCGCCGAGGGCGCCATCGGCCACCAGGGCGATCGCCGCCGCCGGCAGGGCGCCGGCCAGCAGCAAGCTGTTGTTCACCGTGGCGATGCCCCGGAAAATGAACACCCCAAGCCCACCGGCGCCAATGGCCGCGCCGATCGTGGCCACCCCCACGGAGATCACCGTGGCCACCCGCAGGCCCGCCATCAGGCTGGGCAGCGCCAGGGGGAATTCCACATGGCGCAACACCTGGCCGCGGCTGAGGCCCAGGGCCCGGCCCGCCTCCTTGAGCCCCGACGGCACCTGGTCCAGGCCGGTGACCAGGCCCCGCAGCAGGGGCAGCAGGGCATAGAGCACGAGGGCCAGCACCGCCGGGGTGGGGCCGATGCCCCCCAACACCGGCACCGTGAGCAGCAGGCCAAAAATCGCCAGGCTGGGGATGGTCTGCACGGCGTTGGCGAGCCCCAGCACGAGCTGGGCCAGCCGGGGCCGCCCCTGTATCAACACCCCCAGGGGCAGGGCGATCAGCAGGGCGATGGCCACCGCCAAGGCGACCATCAGCAGGTGCTCGCCGCAGCGTTGCAGGATTTCGCGGGCCAGGGCAGCCGTCATGGCGGGGTGGCCTCCGAGGCGCCGTGGTCCCCATCCTGCTGGCGCATCAACCAGCTGGAACGATCGGCAGCCTGTTGAGAAGTTGCTTTCGCTCCTGCCAATCCGCCATGTGCTGGTTGAGCAAGGCCACAAACGCTTCACCATGGCGCGGTACGCGCAGGTGGCAAAGCTCGTGCAGAACCACGTAATCGAGGCAGGCTTTGGGCTTTTGGGCGAGTTGGGTGTTGAGGCGGCTCACCTCCGCCGGGGTGAGGAATTGCCCCTTGCTCTTGCCACTGTCGATGGCAAAATGCCGCATCAGATATTCGTAGGCATCGCCGAGGATGTCGTCGTCATCGGCCCGGTTGCGGGCGAAGTTGAGGGCGGGCTTCTCAAAGATGGCGATCAGGCTGGTGAGCCGGTCCACCAGCTCCTTGCCGCTGCCCAACTTGGCCGGGTCGTTGAAGTCGGGGAAGTCGCTGGGGCTCAGCTGCTGATTGGCCGCCACCAACGGGGCGATGATGGCTTTATTGATCTGATCGCCAATCTCCGCCTTGCCCTTGAGGGCCACCATGTCGGCAAAACTCGACCCCGCAGGAATCACCAGCGGCGCATAGGGCTGGCCGGCGTATTTGTCGCTGATGTATTTGATGAACAACAACACCAGCACATAATCCTTGTGTTGGCTGGCATCCATCCCGCCCCGCAGCTCATCACAGCTAGCCCAAAGGCTGGAATACAGCTCCGACTTACGGATGGCCATGGCCAGCCTCCCTGCCTTGGGGCCCCGATCTCCAGGGCAGACGCGCCATCAAGCCAGCCGACCGGTTAGTTGGGCAGCAGCTTAGGACCGCCGCAACCTGCCCAAAGCCGCGTTGCACGGGTTTGGGCTGCCAAGCCAGTCGTCGCCGCAGAAGCAGGCAGGCAACAGGGTGAGATCGATGCAGCCCCCACCTGTAGTGCCATCGCCGTTTTGATGCCACTATGGGTGGAGCCACCTGATCCTGCGCTGATGGCGGTATCCAGCTACAACGTCCAGAACCTGCGGGGCCAGTCCCTGCTGTTTCGCTGCATCGAGACTGGCTTCATCACCACGGCCCCGGCCCTGACCCGCTACCAGCAGGGCAGGGGCATCGACCCCAGCCGGCGGGAGCTGGTCGGTGATCGGCCAGCGCAATGGTGCAGAAGTAGCCCCGTAACGATCTGCGAGCACTGCGGCCAGGCCATCAAGGGCAACCAATGGACGCTGCGTCAACACCAGCAGAGCAAACGTTGTAGAAAAAGCAGGTCGCCGCTACCGCTCTGATGGACCAACCAATTTGGCTCCTGGTGCCTTGGCTGGTGTTCGCCATTGCCGCCGCCCTCAAGGCCTGGAAGATCGGCCGGCTGATCAATAAACGGCTGATCAATAATCAGCTGCACAGCCAACGGCGCGACACTGCCGGGGGGATTGAGCGCTTCCGGGCCGAGCTGGAGTTGGGCTGGCGGCGGGGCCAGCAAAGTGCAAAAAATAAGTAATTGTCATAGGCAAACAAAATAACAATTGCTTGCATACCTGCCTATTCGGGTATTCTCCCCCGCCATCAAACTATGCTACGCCCGTTGCAACGGCGCTAACAATGCCGATCTTCCGCTACGCCGACCCCGAGGGCGCCGTGCACCACGGCCGCTTGCACGCCGATGGCAGCCGCGAGCGGTTGGAGGGCAGCCTTTTTGAACACCAGCGCCCCAGTGGTGAGGCCGCCGCCGTAGCCCGGCTGCTGGCCCCACTGGAACCCCGCGCCCTGATCTGCATCGGCCTCAACTACCGCCGCCATGCCGCCGAAACCGGTGCCGCCATCCCGCAGCGGCCGGTGGTGTTCATGAAATCACCGGGGGCGGTGCAGGATCCCGGCGCCCCGATTGAGCTGCCCACCGCCCTGGCCAGCCACCAGGTGGATTACGAGGCCGAGCTGGCGGTGGTGATTGGTCGCCGCTGCAAAAACGTGGGGGTGGATGAGGCGTTGGGCGCGGTGCTCGGCTACACCTGCGCCAATGATGTCAGCGCCCGCGATTGGCAGAAACGCCCCGAACTTGGCGGCGGCCAGTGGTGCCGCGGCAAAAGCTTCGACACCTTCGCGCCGCTCGGGCCAGTGCTGGTGAGCCCCGCCGAGTTGCCCGATCCCAACGCCCTGGCGATCAGCACCGACCTCAACGGCGAACGGGTGCAGGACGGCCACACCAGCGACATGATCTTCTCGGTGGCCGAGATCATTGCCTTCCTCAGCGGCAGCACCACTTTGGTGCCCGGCACCGTGATCCTCACCGGCACCCCCGAGGGGGTGGGCATGGCAGCCGATCCGCCCCGCTGGCTCAAGCCCGGCGATCAGGTCGAGATCACGATTGAGGCGATCGGCGCGTTGCGCAATCCGGTGCTGGCGGAGGGGGTATGGGGCTGAGCGGCACTCCTTCAAGTCTGCAAACCAATCCGTATCACCAGCCAACCTAAAGAACTTGGTTTAGGCGGCGCACCTTGGAGGGCCGTTGGCCGAAACGTTTTAAAAAATCACGGCTGAATGCGGATTGGGAAAGATAGCCGCAGGACTGGGCTATCTGGTTGAGGCCCAGCTGAGCGCCGGACTCCTGCAGCAGGCGCATGGCTTTCTCGAGGCGTTGCTGCCGCAGCCATTGCATCGGCCCGCAGCCGTAATGCTGCTTGAAGGTGTACTGCAGCGACCGGCGGCCGTAACAGGTGCGCTGCTCCAGGTCGGTGAGGCTGATCGGTTGGTCGAGGTGGGCCATGACCCAATCCACCAAACCTTTATGGGGGAATCCGTTGGAAGGGGGGAGGGAGGGACTGGGTGGTTCTTCGATCTGAAAAAGATCGGGAACCAGCAGCATCACCATCAACCGTTTGATCAGGTCATCCAGTCGCATCATCTGGTTGACATCGCCCAGCGCCTGCATGGCGCTATCGATCAGCGCCAGGGTCTGCATCAGCAAATCATGCAAATGCTGGCGCCGTTCATCGCTGCGGCGCCCCAAAATTGACGGCTGCGCCAGCACCGCCATGAAGCTGCTGGAATCGAAGGCCGGGCCGGCGATGGCGGCGGCCACCGGCACCAAGACATCGGGGTTGAAGCTGAAGATCACCCCCGAACAAAGGCTGCAACGCAGCTGCATGCGATGCTGGCGAGCGGGGATATAGAATGAAGAATCGAAAAAAGTGTAAGTTATGGCTTCTATTTTGAAGCGATTAATGCCGGCCGGATAGGGCAAAATAAACTGGCCTTGGGATTTCTGCTCCACAAGTCCATCAATCGATGATCCGCAG
>CAMDWF010000098.1 GCA_945878795.1 Synechococcus sp. UW140 | reverse complement strand
ATGGCAACCACACCCGTCGCCCTTGCCTCCTACAAAATCAGCTTTGGCATCGCCGCCCTCGCCAGTCTGATCAATGGGGTTTTCGGCCTGATCATCGCCTGGGCCTTGATTCGCTGCCGTTTTCCCGGCCAGCGATTGCTGGACGCCCTGATCGACCTGCCCTTTGCCCTGCCGACCGCCGTTGCCGGCTTGGCCCTCTCTTACGTCTACAGCAAAGAGGGGTGGCTGGGTGCGCCGTTGCAGAGCATGTTTGGCCTCAAGGTCTCCTACACGGCCCTGGGGGTCGGCGTGGCCATGGTCTTCATCTCCCTGCCATTTGTGGTGCGCACGGTCGAGCCGGTGCTGCGCTCCCTCGAAAAAGAACAGGAAGAAGCGTCCTGGTGCCTTGGCGCCAACCCGGGCCAAACCTTTTTTCTGATAATTTTGCCCCAACTAATGCCGGCCATTCTGGGCGGAATAGCACAGGGCTTTAGCCGGGCCGTCGGCGAATACGGCTCGGTGGTGATGATCGCCAGCAACATGCCTTTCAAGGATCTGATCACCCCTACTCTAATCATTCAACATCTAGAAGAATACGACTTTGCTAGCGCCACGGTTATTGGCTGCGTCATGTTGATCTTCTCCCTGCTCAGCCTGCTGGTGATCAATGCGCTCCAGGTTTGGGGCCAGCGCTATCAGGGTAATGAAAGCACTTCTTGAAACAAATTCTCTTTAGTACTTATTAACACGATTTCTTTTAACACGATTTCTTTTAACGCGATTAATTGACGCGATAGGTCGTCCGCACACCCCCCCAACCATGGCCTTCACAATTCCGCCGCTCAGCAACACAAAACCAGCCCCTCCTTCCCAACCCGGCGTCAAGGCAAAGGGTGTCACACTTTGGCCGCTGCTGATCATCACTGTGGCCTGCCTTTATGTGGGTGTGGTGATTCTTTTGCCGGCCCTTTCGGTGGTGTTTCAGGCCTTTGCCAAGGGCCCTGGTGTGTTCCTGCAAAATCTTGGCGATAGCGATTTGTTGGCGGCCCTGCGCCTCACCCTGTTCGCCACCGCCATTGCCGTGCCCTTCAACACGATCTTTGGTCTGGCGGCGGCCACCGCCATCGCCCGCCGCCGCTTTCGTGGCAAGGCCCTCTTGCTGAGCATCATCGACTTACCCTTCTCTATCTCACCGGTGGTGGTGGGGCTGATGTTGGTGTTGCTTTACAGCCCCAGCCATGGTTTGTTGGGCCCTTTGGTGAATAGCGTGGGCTGGAGAATCATCTTTTCTTGGCCTGGCATTTTCTTGGCCACAATTATTGTCACCTTCCCCTTCATGGCCCGCGAGGTGATTCCTCTGCTTGAAGAAGAGGGCTGGGAACAGGAAGAGGCCGCCCGAACCCTCGGGGCCAGCGACTGGCAGGTGTTTTGGAAAGTCACCCTGCCCTCGGTGCGCTGGGCTGCCCTCTATGGACTGATCCTGACCACCGCCCGGGCCCTTGGTGAATTTGGCGCCGTTTCGGTAGTGAGTGGCAACATCCGCGGCGAGACCCAAACCCTACCACTTTTTGTTGAAGACGCTTATAAGCAATATCATACTGAATTAGCCTATGGTGCGGCATTACTCCTGGGCGGAGTCGCCATTGTTTCGCTGTTACTCAAAATCCTCGTCGAACAGATCATGGAAGGCAGTCGCAAATCAATTGGACTTGACGTAGATACCAAAGACTCCTGATTGATTATTAGTTAAACTACGCTTTTTACTCAATCGGCAGGCCGCTTTGCTGGCAGAACCCTGAAGCCACACCCCAACGGCGCCGCCAGGCACTGCCACTTATGGCGTTGCTTTGGCTTTGGCGTAGCTGGCGTTCCGCCAGCAGGGTGGCAGCGCTGGCCTGGCCCGTGGGATCCCGGTAGGGCTCGGCGGCGGAGCAGAACAGGTGGTCCGCTTCCATGGCGGTGAGGCAGCGCAGGGGAAAGCAATCGCCCAACGGCCTTGGCGAACCCACCGTGCCGCTGCTCCATTGCTCCGAGGCGCTGGCGGCGATGCTGGCCAACTGCAAACCCGCTGCCCCTAGGGCCGCCCGCACGGCGGCAGCACTGCTGTATGTGATCAGTCTTCCCTGCGGCTTGAGCAGCGCCGCCAGCTGGGCCAAAAATTCGAGGCTCCAAAGCTGGGGGCAGCGGCGCGGTGAAAAGGCATCCAGCCACACCAGATCGCAGCCCCCTTGCAGGGCGGCGGGCAAGCGGCTGACGGTCTGGCGCGCGTCGCCCCAAAGCAGCCGCTCTCCGCGGCCCAGGGCTTCAAGACGGCTCAAGGTGGCGCCAGTCCACTGGCTGCGGAAGCGCTCCGACGCCAGGGCCAGGGCCAGGGGTTGGCGATCCTGCTCCAGGCCCCACCACTGCAAAGGCAATCCCAAGTCTGCGGCGGCCTGGAGTAAGGCGGCGGTATTGGTGCCGGTGCCAACGGCCACTTCCACCACCACCAGCTCCTGGCCGGGCCGCCAACGCTCGAGTTGGCTGGGTCGCACGAATTTCTGCTGGGCCTCGCTGAGGGCACCGGTGGCGCTGTGGAATCCCTCGCCGAAGGCGCCACTCCAGAGGCTGAAGCTGCCGTCGGCCCCGCTACGGGGCGTCAGCTCCGCCGGCCCATCCCCCGGGTCCAAAGGCCAGGTCAATGGTGCAGCCGCGCCAGGTCCTGCCAGAACTCGGGATAGGACACGGCCGCCGCCTCGGGCCGGGCCAGGCGGCTGGGCCCCTGGGCCACCAATGCGGCCACCGCCAGGCTCATGGCCACCCGGTGGTCGGTTTCGCTGTCGGTGTCGGTCCCCCGCAGGCGGGTGGGGCCGGTGATGGTGAGGCCATCAGGGTGCTCTTCGATCCTGGCCCCCAGGGCCCTGAGCTGGCGCGCCATCACCGCCAGCCGGTCCGTTTCCTTCACCCTCAGCTCGGCGGCGCCACGGATGCGGCTGACGCCCTCGGCGCAACAGGCGGCCACCGCCAGGACAGGAATCTCATCCACCAGGCGGGGGATCAACGCCTCATCAATGTTGAAGGCCTGCAAGGGACTGTGCTGGACCACAAGGTCAGCAACGGGTTCACCGGCCACATCGCGGCTGTTCTCCAGGCTGACCCGGGCCCCCATCGCCTCAAGCACCTCCAGGATGCCGGTGCGGCTGGGGTTGAGACCGACGTTCTCGATCGTCAATTCGGATCCGGGGGTGATGGCGGCGGCTACCAGCCAAAAAGCGGCCGAACTGATGTCCCCCGGCACCACCACCGACTGGCCCCGCAACACCGCACCCGGACGGACCCTCACCTCGGTGCCAGCGGGCCCGATCACCTCAAGATCGGCCCCAAAGGCCCGCAACATGCGTTCGCTGTGGTCGCGGGAAAGGGCCGGTTCGATCACGGTGGTGGGGCCGTCGGCCGTCAGGGCGGCGAGCAGCAGGGCACTTTTGACCTGGGCCGAGGCCACCGGCGTACGCACCGTGGCCCCCGCCAGGGCCTGGCCCTGCACCGCCAGGGGCGCCAGGTTGCCCCCCTGGCGCCCGTGGATCCGGGCCCCCATCTGGGCCAGGGGCAGGGCCACCCGGCCCATGGGTCGGCGCCGCAAGGAGCTGTCGCCGCTGATCACAAAATGGCGGCCAGCCCGGCCGGCCACCAGGCCCAGCAGCAAGCGCATGGTGGTACCGGAATTACCGCAATCCAGCACCGTTTCCGGTTCCTGCAGGCCGTCGAGTCCCACCCCTTGGACCCGCACCGGTTGACCCGCCACAATCGGGCCCACCTCCACCCCCATGGCCCGCAGGCAGGCGGCGGTGCTGAGGGGATCCTCGGCGGGCAGCAGACCTTCAATGAGGGTTTCACCCTCGGCAATGGCCCCAAACAGCAGGGCGCGATGAGAAATCGATTTATCCCCAGGTACCCGGACCCGTCCCTGCAAACAGCCACCCGCCGGCAGCTCCAGCCAATTGGTGCCAGCGGCAGTCGGCAGGGTCGGGCTAGCAGTCACGCAGGCAAGGGCAGGGAGCAACTGGATCCTATGGAGCCAGGGCTCGGCGCGATGGTTAATTAATATCCATTGCCGTCAACTATAGAAATCAGGTGGTGAGCTTGAGGGCCCAAAGCAGCGAACCAAAGTGCCAACCAAGGGCATCAAAGAGAATCACGGTCTGGGCATCATCGGCATGGAGCAAAGTTTCGGCAAAATGCCTGATCAATTCAGACGCACTAAAATGATATCCTATCTGAGAAGCAACTGCAACAACACCTTCTGCGGTAGTGATAGGTCGGAGTCTATCTTGAAGTTCTTTGTCTTCTGAAAGATTTTTTAAAAAAGTAGCTAGGTCATCATTGGGACGGATCAGTGTTTCAGCGAAGTGACTGATTAGATCAGGCTCAGTAAAACTATACCCCCTGCTTGAACCGACCTCCACCAAACCCTGAACTGAGGTAGTTTCACGTAAGGTTTGCTGAAGATCTACATCAGCGGAAAGTTCATTTAAAAATGAAAAAAGTTCCTCTTTCATTATAGTTAATAAATCATGATAACGCTACCAGCAAATCTGGCGAAACTCATGAAAAATTTCACTTTATTGATAAAGGTGCAAATTTATTAAGGTTTTTCAGCCCAGCAGCATGCCGCCCGTAGGACTAAGCACCGCCTGGGCGCTGCGCAGGTCGTAGCGGAGATCGGCCAGGCTGCATTGGCCAAGCTCCCGCTCCAGGGCCGCCCTCAGGCGACGCTCCAACAGCTGGGCCACCCGATCGGCCGCCGTGGCGCTGGCGGGCTCGCGCCGATCGACCGCCCCTTGCTGGCGCTCCAAAGCCCCCACCACTTCGGCCAAGGAAATGAGGGGAGCCCCTCGGGCCAGGCGATAGCCCCCCACCCTGCCGCGACGGGCCTCCAGCAGCCCCGATCGCCTCAAACGCAGCAGCAACTGCTCCAACATGGGGGCCGGCAGCGCCTGACAGGCGGCCAGGTCGTTGACCGATCGCCAACGGGGGGGGCAGTCGTCCGCCAGCTCCAGCAGGGCCTTGAGGGCATGCACCACTTGGCGGCCCAGCAGGGGGGAGGGGTGGGCGCTGGCCATCAGAGCGGCCGGCGCCCCAGGGTCAACCGCTCCAGCACGTGCTCCAGGGTGTAGCCGAACAGGGCCGGATCGGGTTCGTGGCCCCCCAGATCCGCCAGGCCCAGTTCCGCCCAGCGCTGGTCCACCCGCGCCTCGATGGCAGCATCGCGGCTCAGGGGTTGGCCCCAGTCATGGCGTTTCTCAGGACCCACCTTGGTGGTGGCGTCGATGGCCAACCGGCCACCCAGGCCAAGACGCTCACTGGCGAAATCAAGACTGTCAAAGGGGGTGTCCTCCAAAACGAACAGGTCCCGCTGGGGATCGACAAGGGAACTAAGGGCCCAGACCACCTGGCGGGGATCGCGGATGTTGATGGATTGATCAACTACCACCACAAACTTGGTGTAGGTGAACTGGGGCAGGGCACTCCAGAAGGCCATGGCCGCCCGGCGGGCCTGGCCCGGATAGGCCTTATCAATACTCAAAATCGCCAATTTATAGCTGAGGGCCTCCATCGGCAAAAAGAAATCGACAATCTCAGGGATCTGTTGCCGCAAGATCGGCGTATAGAGGCGGTTCAGGGCGATGGCCAACATCGCCTCCTCCTTGGGGGGCCGACCGCTGAAGGTGGTCAGCAGGATCGGGTCGCGGCGGTGGGTCACGCAGTGGAACCGCACCAGGGGAGAGGCCTCAACGCCGCCGTAAAAACCCATGTGGTCGCCGAAAGGGCCGTCCGGCAACTCCTCCCCCGGATTAATCGTGCCCTCAAGCACCAATTCACTGTGGGATGGCACCTCCAGGTCCAGGGTTTTGCAAGGGGCCAGCCGCACTCCCTCGCCGCCATACAGCCCGGCAAAAAGCCATTCACTCAGCTGCACCGGGATCGGCGTGGCGGCGGCCATCAGCAACAGGGGATGGACCCCAAGGGCAATGGCGATTTCCAGGGGCTTGCCCAAGGCCGCCGCCTTGCGCAGGTGGCGCGCCCCTCCCCGCACGCTCAGCCAATGCACCGTCATGGTGTTGATCGACTGCCGTTGCAGGCGGTAGACACCCACATTGGGGGTGCCGGTTTCGGGGTCCTTGGTGATCACCAGGCCCAGGGTGATCACCCCGCCGGCGTCCCCCGGCCAAGGCCGCAGCAGGGGCAGGCTGAGCAGATTCACCTGGTCGCCTTGCAGGACCACCTGGCGGCAAGGGGGCGTCAGGTCCCGGTCCGGCCGAGCCCGGGCCAGGTCCCAGAGCAGGCCGCCATAGCGCTTCAGATCGGCCAAGCCCTTGGGGGGGCGAGGTTGCTGGAGCAAGGCCAGGCGCTCGCCTAGGGCCTCAAGTTCTTCCGGTCGCTCCATGCCCATCGACCACAGCACCCGCTCCACGGTGCCAAGCAGGTTGACGGCCACTGGCATGGATGAGCCGCGGACGTTCTCAAAGATCAGGGCCGGCCCCCCCAGGGCCAGAACCCGGTCGGCGATCGCTGCCAGTTCAAGATCTGGATCAACCGGCGCCGTAATGCGTCGCAATTGGCCGCGCCGATCAAGCAACTGCAGAAATCCCCGCAGGTCGCGGCCCTGCCGGGCCATCACTCCAGACACGCTGAAGACTCTCGGTGCGGTATCACTGTGGCGTATGGCGCCTGCCTTTGGGACCACAGTTCAATCACTTTAGCCAAGACCAAGGCCAAAACTAAGTAGCGATAGAGACTTATTAGCGCTACACCTGGTAAAAGCATTTATAACGTGGCTTTTGATACACCCTTCAGTAGCTTTAATCGTATGATTTCTTTACGATGGCTTCCGTTCTAGAAACGTCCAAAAGGGGTATATAATAAAAAAATCGCGAAGAAATCTCCCTCCCATGGCTTTTGCGATTGATCAACAACGTCCCAAGTCGGACCATTCCCGAGGGCTATCCATAAATCCACGGGGCCCCTTCCAGCTAGCCGCCCTCGTCGGCTCGGCACTAATCGTTTTTGTTACTTTTCCGCATCTGGGCCAGGAGTCGTCAGCCGATGCGGCACTCACCAGCGTCCATTCCCCTCAGCAAACCTGGTTTCCCCCTCAGTATCGCGCCTGGAAGCAATCCAGCGCCTGGAAACCCCAAACCACTTCGTACTTCTGGAATCGTCCCTCCTGCCGACCCGATCAGACATGCTTGCCGGTAAAAGTACTTACCCGTGACGACTGCGATCTTCTCTCCGTCTCCGCACACTTGGTAAATCCCTCCACAGGCCAAACCATGCTGGCCACGGCCAAGATGCCAAAGGTTGAGGCCGGCCAAGAGCAAAATCTGACGCTGCGTTGGAACCTGCCCCCCAGCCAGGCCAATGCGATCCTGGCCCGTGAATATACCCGAAAAGTCCAAATCGACACCTTGGCCGATCACCAAGGGAACTCCAGCCTTCAGGACCTAGCCGTGGCCCACATCAGTACCAAGTTGATGCCCGCACCCCCTTCGCCCCAATCCGTAACCATTAAGGAGATTCGTTGCCTTTGATCGCCCCAGATCAGGGCGGCCACACTGACCTGCACCAGCGGAGACTATTTATTCTTTTAAATGTTAGCCATCACACCTGCCAGGGAAAGAGTAAAAGCATGTTATTATAGTATTATCCATTTTATGAATTCAGTCCAAGACTTTCTTTTCCGCCCTAACAATATCAATCTGGCAACTTGTTATCCATTGGCTCCTGTGCTGTAATTATTCTATTAAACGATCAAGTTTGAGATATCAAAGCTTTTCGGAAGATGGGTCTGGGAAACTAACAAT
>CAMDWF010000097.1 GCA_945878795.1 Synechococcus sp. UW140 | reverse complement strand
GCCCGTTTTGGGTGTTGGCGCCGCCTTTGGATTCAGCCGCCGCCTACGGCGCCGGATTATAGCTGGAGCCACCAGAAGTCAAGATGTTTGATTGCATCTAGAACAAATCTAGCTAAATCACTACTAATTTTACCAAAAAAGGCTGGTATTACCAGCCTTTTTTTATTTAGGGACTCCTGAGAAAGGCAAATCCATTCTAGCGCAACTTGTCTCAGCGACCGGAGAGGCGTTAAACTGGCTCCGAACAGAGCAATTCACGATTGCTCCAACTGCTGATCGCTGCAGATGTACCGAAAGCACCATAACGCACAAGCTTGCAATTGAGGTGTTTAATCTGCCTTTTAGCGGCAGATTGGACCCGGAGAATCGCTGGGTTGTTTTCGCCACGCTGATGCCAGAAGAAATTGCATAAGCGTAACTAGGATCACCCAATTGCAGACCAAAATTACCATGCAGACTCTAGCTATCGAATTCTTTTTTCTCAGAATTTTTTTTGCCGATTCCGGCCAAAAATGTCAGGTTGAATCCCCATTGATCAACTTAGGATGACGTCTGTTGAGAAACGCCGGCAAAATTTGTAATTGGTTGGGGGGTCCACGACCCATCATAATCAAACCAAACTGGAAGCAAAGTACCTAACTGAGATGGTACTCACTTTAGAACCGGGGGAGAATAGATAACTCCGGAAGACGCTTTCCCCCATTGTCACAACATAGGCATTTATTGTGGGTCATGGGTAATTGTCATTTTTTTACCTGCTCTGTCGTTGAATTAAAATTGGATTGCTGTTGGCCACGGGAGTGCTTTTCGCAGGCCATAGCCCTAGCCCCTGTCAGGACAATAAGGGTAATTGCAAGCACTTGAAACCGTTTCATTTTTTCAAAACATATGAAATTAAACTTTAAACCATCGTGAAGTTGTCAGCAATGACTGACATCGCCCATGGGGGGCGGCGGCAAGTACGGCGGGACCTGGCTTTTGGGAGAATGGCGCCAAGGAACTCCCCGTGCCAACGGCTGGGGGAACACCAACCCTTGCCGACGCAACCGCTGAGAACCATGCATTTCCAGGACATCATCGCCAGCCTCAACGGTTTCTGGGCGGAGCGGGGCTGCCTGATCCTCCAGCCCTACGACACCGAGAAGGGGGCCGGCACCATGAGTCCCCATACGGTGCTGCGGGCCATCGGGCCGGAACCCTGGGCGGTGGCCTACCCCGAACCCTGCCGACGCCCCACCGATGGCCGCTACGGCGACAATCCCAACCGGGCCCAGCACTATTTTCAATATCAGGTGCTGATCAAGCCCTCGCCGGACGGCATCCAGGAGACCTACCTGGCCTCCCTGGAGGCCCTGGGCATCCGGCCGGCCGACCATGACATCCGCTTTGTCGAGGACAACTGGGAATCCCCGACCCTGGGGGCCTGGGGGGTGGGCTGGGAGGTGTGGCTCGATGGCATGGAGGTGACCCAGTTCACCTATTTCCAGCAGTGTGGCGGTCTCGATTGCCGCCCCGTGTCGATTGAAATCACCTACGGCCTGGAGCGGTTGGCCATGTACCTGCAGGATGTAGAGAGCATTTGGGATCTGGCCTGGAACGGCGAACGTTCCTACGGCGACATCTGGCTGCCGTTTGAAAAGGGGCAATGCACCTACAACTTCGAGGCCTCCAACCCCCAGCGCCTGCAGCAACTGTTCGCCCTCTATGAGGCTGAAGCCACCGATCTGATCGCCGCCGCCCTGCCCGCACCGGCCCTCGATTACGTGCTCAAGTGCAGCCACACCTTCAACCTGCTGGAGGCCCGTGGCGTGATCTCGGTGACCGAACGCACCGCCACCATCGGCCGCATCCGCCATCTGGCGCGCCAGGTGGCGGAGGCCTGGCTGGCCGAGCGGCGTGGCCTGGGTTTCCCCCTGCTGCAGGGGGCCCCGCGCCAAGCCTGGCTGGCGGGCGAGGGCGAGGCTGAGCAGCCAGCGGCTGAGCCGCCCGGGGTTGAGCCGCCAGCGGCAGCGGCCGCCTTGCTGCCGCTGGCCTGAGAGCCCGCGCCCAAACCGAGGCCTTGGGCGTCACCAAGGCCGTGGCTGCGGCCGGGAACCCTGGCCCAGCCACCCCTCTGCCATGGTTGCTGCAGCCCCCGCACCCCCTAGGACCGCTCCCACGCCTTCAGGCCAGGGGGCGCCACGGCAGGGGCGCGTCAAGTTGGCCGGCCTGTCCCTGCTGGTGCCCCTGCTGCTGGCGGCCCTGGTGGTGTGGGGAACCGCGATCCGCCAACCCCAACCCGGGCCAGAGGATCCGGTGCGCTGGCTGGCGGCTGGGGACAAGGCCGCCTCAGTGCGACTGCAAGGACGGCTGCGGACGGATCCGGTGCCCCTGCAGGAGCCAGCAAAGGCGGGAGTCAAGGACGAGGCCGAGGGCAAGGCCAGGGACGGGGGAGTCCCGGGCTGCCGGGTGTTGCTGGACAGCGATGGCGGCGCCAGCGAGCTGCTCTTCTTCCGCTGCCCGACCCTGCAGGAGGGCTGGCAGCTGCGGGTCGAAGGCACTTTGATGCGGCCGCGGTCCGCCGCCCACCCGCTGCTGGCGAGCGCCCGGGAGCGGCTGGGACGCCAGGGGGTCTGGAGCCAGGTGCGGGTCGAGCAGTTCAGCGTGCTGCAGCGCCCCGCCACCCCGATCGCCGACCTGCGCCGCCGCATCGCCGCCACCTTCCTGCGCCAGGCCGGTCCCAACCAGGGCGGGCTGCTGGCGGCCCTGGTGCTGGGCAGTGCCGTGGTGCCCCTGCCCAGCGAGTTGCGGGATGACTTTCGCGTCGCCGGCCTCTCCCACGCACTCGCCGCCTCCGGTTTCCATCTCACGGTGCTGTTAGGGGCGGTGCTGGCGCTGGCCAAACCCCTGGGTCGATCGCTGCGACTGCCGCTGGCGGCCCTGGCGATTGGCTTGTTTTTGCTGCTGGCCGGGCCCCAGCCCTCGGTGGTGCGGGCGGTGCTCACCGGCGCCGTCGCCCTGGTGGCCCTGGAATTCGGGCGCCGCAGCCGGCCCCTGCCCTGGTTGGTCATGGCCGCCGCCGTGATGCTGCTGGTGCGGCCCGATTGGCTCCAGGACGTGGGCTTCCAACTGTCGGTGGCCGCCACCTCAGGCCTGTTGGTGAGCGCCAGCCCCCTGGAGCAGGCGCTGCTGGGGGGCAGCGTCACCAGACCGCAAGAGGCCCTGGGGGCAGGGGAAGATCGGGACGGCGAAAGCCAAGCAGGCAAAGGGGGTTCGTGGCTGCGGCGCTGGCTGGCGGCCGCCGTCGCCGTACCCCTGGCCGCCACCCTCTGGACCCTGCCGCTGCAGCTGCTCCATTTCGGGGCGCTACCCCTTTGGGCCGTGCCGGCCAATGTGCTGGCGGCGCCGCTGCTAACCCCCCTCACCCTGGGGTCCATGGCCGTGGCCCTGCTGGATTTGGTGGCACCACCGCTGACGGGCGTTTTGTTGAAACCCTTGGCCGCCCTGGCGAGCTTGTTATTGCAATTGGCCCATGGCTTTGCCCAGCTGCCGATGGCCCAATGGCAAACCGGCAGGCCCCAGCCCTGTTTGGTGCTGGGATTGGCCCTGGGCCTGCTGGGTTGGTTGGTGCCGGGCCTGCGGCGGCGCTGGCGGCTGCTGGCCAGTGGCCTGTTGGTCCTGGTGGTGTCGATCCATGTCGCCAGCCTGCGCGCCGATGCCCTGATGCTGGTGCGCGATGGCGACGCCGATCTGCTGGTGGCGCGCCACCAGGGGCGGGCGGCCCTGGTGGCCAGCCGCGCCGATGGCTTCAGCTGCCGGCGGGCGGCACGGCTGGCGACCGGGCTGGGCAGTCCCCGCTACGACTGGGTGTTGTCGCTGGATCCTTTGGCCAGCCCCGAGCCGGACTGCTGGCGGACCCTGGCGCCCCTGGTGCTGCTGTCGGGCGATGACAGCGCACCGCTGGGGCCAGGCCAACGACTGCGCAGCGACGGCTTGGCGGTTGAAGCCCTCTCCGCCGAGAGCAACGCCTTGCAGCTGCAGTTCGGCGGCCAGCGTTGGCTGCTGCTGCCCGATCGGGGCTCCCTGCAGGCCTGGCGCCACAGCCCCAAAGCTGCGAACCAGGCGGGATTGTGGCTGGGTTTTCAACCCCTGGCCGGCGAGCGGCGCTGGCTGGAGCAGCACGCGCCCAGGCGCGTCTGGATCAGCGGCAGGGCGCCAGCAACGACGCAGCTGCCCAAAAGCTGGCAAAGCAGTGGTGAGCGGGGCTCCCTGGTGGCAGCTGGGTCCTGAAGGGTGTGCCCTGGCCTTTAAGGGTGAGTACTGGGCCCTTAATCGAGCCTGGCGCAGGCCTGACGAGGAGATCAGGCGCGATCGCCAATAGGGCCCTCAGCCAAACCATGCAGCCGATCGATCAGCAGATCCACCTCGGTGGGGGTTTCACCTGACTCGCCCGCAGAGCAGGTTGCCAACCGCTGCCGCACCTCACTGTTGAGCCGCTCGCCGTTACGCAGCGCTAGCAAGGTGCTGGCGCTGGAACTGGCAGCACGCCCCAAGGCCCTGCCCTCGGATTCCAGCAGCGAGCGCAGCAAGGCCACTTCAGAGCGCAACTGCCGCACCTCCCTGGCCAGGTTATGCACCTGGAGCTGCAGGTCATGCAAGGGAGCTGGGGCAGATGGGTTGGCGTCGTTCAAGGCTGGGGTCCCGTCGATCCTTACAGTGGCTCCTGTCTACGGCAATGACTTCCCTGCATCCAACGGGGAATAGGCGCCATGGGCTTGGAGAGGTGGCTGAGTGGTCGAAAGCGAACGACTCGAAATCGTTTGAAGGGAAACCTTCCGTGGGTTCGAATCCCACCCTCTCCGTTCTTAAGAGTTTTTGGGGTTGTCCCGGCTCTTTCGTGCGCCCTGCTTTCTCGGCATGGGGATCCGCCTGCAGGCCGCCCTGGCCTATGCCGCACGGGAGATCGACCACCCAGTCCTGGCGAGATGACGCTGTTATTAAGCCAAGAATCGAAAGAGAAGCTGAAATTCGAGACGAGGTATCTTCCGTAAGGCGCTGGTCATTTACGGCAAAGGACTAGTCCAACCACCGGTAGGTAAGCACACACGGCCTTTACGAGATTTGATCACCTTTCTCACGCACCCAGCCTTTAGGAATCTTGTTGAGCGACAGGTCTGAGTAGGCCCCCGTCATATCGGTGAACGAGAAAGACAATCCATTGCCTTTACGTATAATGAACTGATTATGCGGCATGGCAACAACTGGAAGATTCATGGCCTCGGCAAAGTAGACGGCAAATGGACAAACCAATGTTGGCTCAAACCGCACATCGTGCTGCCACGGAGTTGCAACAAAGTCATCTCCACCGATAATTCCGCCATTCTTAACCTTGGGGACAAGCTTGATCAAATCAATTGTTATACCTCTCAACGTGTGATCACCATCTATGTAGACAGCATCCAAAGAGCCATCGGGTATTTGGTCTATTACTTCGCAAGTTTGACCGCGAAGAACTACTATCTTGCTTGCGGCGAAACTAGTTGCACTCATCGCTTCTTCGTAGACCGCCTCAAACGAGGTAGCATCGATATTGAATGGTTTGTTCCATGTCGGTAAATGCGTCCACGGATCGACCATGTAATACCGACTTATTGTTTGACACCTCAAAAGCATTTCTTTGGCAAATTCACCTTTCCAGACACCGATTTCCGCTACATCCCGAGGTTGAATCGCATCAAAGAGTCGCTGCCATAGTTCAATCCGCGATGCGCTTGAGGAGACTATAGGTTCCAGATCCAGTTCTGGGCTTAGCATTTCTTCTCCAAGTGAACTTCAGGAAAGGTGACATTCTTTGGCTGCCTTTGAGGCAGTTCGGACAAATTCTAGCGCCTGATTTGATTCCTGACCTTCTGCTGGCTTGTTGATCCACACTTCTCCGCTTTGGCGCCAGCAACGAGAAGAAGCGGTGGTGGTGGGGAAACGGGTGGGGGAGCAACGCGACCCGCAACCGGGCTGCTCTGGCCTCGTGGGGTATCAAGGCCGGGTTCAACGCCCCATGGTGCGGCGGATGTCCTTGAGCAGCAGCAGGTGCAGCGGATCGGTGGTCAGGCCGACCGACAGGGTGATCTCCGTTGCTTCAGACTGGTGAGGTTGAATCAGGGCATGTGAAACACAGCCCTACGGCTTCGTCGCCAGGAAGGTGATGGGTGCGGCCGGCCTGAGCTGGGCGTTCACGTTGCCCTGAGAGGGCCGAATCGAAGTAATAGACATTGTTTTTTTGATCGATCAGGCTGCGCCACCAAGTGGGCGAGACGTTGCGCATCACGCTCATCACCCCGGCCAGGGCCTGGCGGGTGTCGCTGGTGGTGGGCAATTGCTGGTTGTAATAGGAGCCGTGCACGAAGCGGTCGGGCGACTGGATTGAACCCGGCAGCTCCTGGTTGCGGTTGCGGTTGCTCCAGTAGGCGTAGAGCTTGAGCTGGTCGCTATAGATTGGGCTGTTGGTCATCACCTTGTACTGGGGGCCGTGATCAATCACCGGCTTGCCATTGAGTTACTCGATCACCGCCGAATCGCCGCTGGCATCGGAAACGGCCATGTGCACGGTAGCCTTGGCCTTGCCGCAGGGGCCAAAGGGAACCGGCACGATCTGGATGCGGTCGGCCTGCACCAGCTCCTTCACCGAGCCGTTTTCGCTGAGCAGATATAGGGTCCAGGCGGCGAAGGAGAGCCGGGGGCGGCGAGGGCCTTGGGGCGGAGGGTATGGGGCATGCCAAGACTGGAGCTTGCCCAAACGGCGGATTATCTCCCGAGCGGCTTTTCCTTCATCCTCCACTCCGCCAAGCTCACCAGCAACTTCATCATCGGCGTCCAGCGTTCTGGCGCATCAGCGATCGAGTGCCCGGGCGCGGTTCTGAAGGGGTGTTTCGCCGCACCACTCCTGGTAATGGCGACGGGTATGGGCAGAGCTGGTCAGGCCGCAGCGTCGGAACAGACTCTCAATCGAAGCATGCGCCGCAGGCGTTGTGAGCAGTTGCTGGCGCAGGCGGCGAAAGCGCAGGCGGCGCGTTTCCTCCAGGGGAGAATGGCCGAGCTGTTCGCAGAAGCTCATCTGCAGGCTGCGGGTAGACACGTATAAAGCTCCCGCAAGATCGGTGACACGAAAGGGCTGATCAAGGTGGGCCTCAATCCAGTCGCGGGCGGAGGCGATCAGGCGGCGTCGGTCGACGGCATCACCGATGCTGTTGCGCGAGACATCTCCCACCAGATCGCGCCAGAACAGCAGCTGATCAACCACAGCCGCCAGGAGGAAGCGCGGATCGGCGCTGGCCTGGCCCAGGCTTGCCACCAGATCGAGGGCCGAATGGAGTAGCGCGACCACCTCCGTTCCCTCCCGTAGGTGCCGCGGCTGGAAGCGGAGCCAGCCGCTGGGCTCCCCAAGCAGCAAAGCGGGCAGCACCACCGAAACGCCCTTCAGGCTGGGGCTGGATTCGCCCACCAGCTCATCGCCGGGCAAGCACAGCATCGCGCTGCCGGGTTCGGCAACCACAGGGCGGCCGTTCAGCCGTTCCTTCACCCAACCCTGGCGTGGCAGCCAGAGAACCGCCCGATCCAAAGGCTGCACGCGCTCAAGCCGCACCGACGATGTGCCTTCAATCGCCAGCACCGCCGCCTGCCCAACCTGGCTGATGCGCAGGCAGGAGGAGAAGGGAATCTCAGGCGTCAGCAGGGTGCTGCGGTGGTTGCCGAGGCTCTGGGCCAGATTCTCTGCCCACTCGTCGAAGACAACGCTCTGCAGCCGTGCCGAGCGGGAAGTGGCGGCCATCAGGCCGCAGGGCGGCTGGGTGTCATGCGGATGGAGTGGATCGGGGTCCAGTAGTGGTCGGGGG
>CAMDWF010000096.1 GCA_945878795.1 Synechococcus sp. UW140 | reverse complement strand
GCCGTGACCACGGCCCACGGCTGGGGCGCCCAGCGCTTCCTGGCAACGGTGCAGCTCCAGAACGTGCGCTTCTTCGAGCGGCTGCACTGGCACTCGCTGGAGGCCATGGACATCCGCGGCGTCCGCCACCATCTGATGGAGGCCGATCTCGCCTACTACCAACCTGCAAGCCAACGGCGCCCCGGCCTGATGGCGGCATGAGGTCACAAGCAGACGGACTGGAAGGCGAGGCCAGCGGCGGGGCGCATCAGAACCAGAGGGATCGAAGCCGGGCGGAAGCCGACCTTGACGGCTTGGTCCAGCGATTGTCCCAACTGGAAGGATTGCTGGGCAAGCGTGACATCCAGGCTCCGGCAAGCCTCTTTGCCCACCACCCTTTCCCAGAGCTAGGGGCGGCGGCGGCCCTGGGGGATGACGCCGCCCTGGTGCCTGCAGCCCCGGGTCACCTGTTGCTGGCCTGCGAAGGCTTGCACCCCCAGCTGGTGGCCGAGGACCCCTGGTTCGCCGGCTGGAGCGCAGTGCTGGTGAACCTCAACGACATCGCCGCCATGGGGGGCCGGCCCCTGGCCCTGGTCAACAGCCTCTGGAGCCAGGGGCCGGAACCGGCGCAGGCATTGCTGGAGGGGATGGGCTTTGCCTGCGACAAATTCGGGATACCGATGGTGGGGGGCCATACCAACTTGCAGAGCCCTTATACAGCCCTCTCGGTGGCGGTGCTGGGCACGGCGCCGGGGCCTGTGCTCTCGGCCAGGCTGGCGCGGCCGGGGCAGATCTGTTATTTGCTAGCCAAACACCAAGGCGCTTTCCATCGCCATTACCCCTTCTGGGATGCGGCGACACAAGCCGATCCCCAGCGCCTGCGGGCCCATCTCGAACTCCTGGTGCGACTTGCCGCTGCGGGGGTGGTAGTAGCCGCCAAGGACGTGAGCATGGGCGGCATCGCCGGAACGGCGGTGATGTTGGCAGAGGCGGCCGGTTGCCGGTTGGAGCTGAACCTGGAGGCCATCGAACCGCCTCCCGGCGTGGCGCTGGAAGCCTGGCTGGCCTGTTTCCCCAGCTACGGCTTCCTGCTGGTGGTAGACCCAAGCGCCAGCGCCGATCTGGCGGCCGTCGTGGCGCCCCACCCCGAGCTGTGGTGTGGGCCCATTGGCCGCTTTGGGCCCGGCCCGGCGTCGGTAGCGTTGATCCAGGCCGGGGTCCGCTCGCTCCTGTGGCCAGGGGGGGAAGCCTTGACGGGCTTTACCGCTTCACCCAGATGACTTTTCGACTTCATCCAAATGACATTGACGAATTATCTGGATGACGCGGCGCCTGGGGCCCCTCAAGTCAGAATCAGTCAACGGCTGAACGAAATCCATGCCTGAAGTTCATCTCACCCTGGAGTGGCCGGATGGCACTACAACTGAGCTGTATTCCCCTTCGACAGTGATACTGCAGCGGCTGCGGCCCGGCCAAAGCCTGGCGGTGTCCGCCCTCAGAATCCAAGCAATCGCCGCCCTCGAAGAGGCCTCCGAGCGGGTGCGGGCCCGTTACGGCTTTGCCTGCACCCGAACCAATGAAGAACGCCTCAAGTTGGAACGTATGGCCACCCGTTTTGATGGCTCGGAATGCGTCCAGATCTTGCCTTGAAAGGGTTCTAGCAGCTCTGATCTCAACCCTGTACCAAGCAGCGGCCTGACCGAAATCAGCCACAACTCTCATGCCTATTCAGTCAATGCAAAAAATATTCGCAGGGCTTTACTTTTGGCTCTACACAATTTTGCTAGTCCGCACTTTTTACAGTCGGGGCCAGTTTGATCATGGTTGAAATTAACACCCTTGCCTGCCTCGACTACCTAATGTGGCTCCGCACAGGTGATGAAGTCGCCAAGAGGACGGGTCTCAACCAATCCACAATCAGTCGCAACCTTCACAAATGCTGTGAAGCCTTCTTCCTAAACGTAAAAAAATAAACAATGAGTATGTTATCACCGGCAACACCGACCTGATAAATCTAGAGCGAAACGTTCACCAATATCATCGCTGGAAAAGCTATCGACCATTGAGGGTTGATGGAATGTTTTGGTCTGGACGAGCCTATTTCTCAACGCCAATCAAAGACTATGTTTTGGGCAACCATGACTTCATGCATGTGGCCCAACCCCTCGCTATGCTCCGAGATGGCGTACTGGATGCCTGGATCGCACCATTCCCGGATTGTCCGGCTGCCGATGACAGCAACTTGACCAGCTTTCCTCTGGCATACTTTCCCTGCCATCTAATCGCAGTTGAATCCCATCCACTCTTTTCAATCACCCGTGAATTAACCTTAGAAGACATAGCGGCATACCCCTCTCTGGCTCTACCAGAAGGGGCTTTTCCCATTTTTGAAGACTATGCAAAAAGCCTAGGGCTCTGGAACTCACCTTCAAGCATTTCGCGCTATGATACTAACAAATGGGAGGGCAGAAATGCCACAGAACTCACAACTTCTTTTGCTTCCATTTTCGGGGCCAACTTGCACAATCCAACTCAAAAGATATTGCCCTACAAACTAGATATAGAGTGCGGGGATTTTCTTGTCGTCAAAAGAGAGTATGCAAACCATCCCCTGTGCCAAAACTTAAGGCAGATTCTCCACGACCGCTTAAAGCCATGGGCCAACCAATACCCTGAAATTCACCTATGTCCCCCTGGGCCCTAGGGCGCTGTCACAGAAATACATACACATATGTCTCCGACTATTTTTGTAGTTGGAGTCTAGAGTTGCTGTCCATATCAACTGAGCTTAATATTTGCTGTGGCTGTCAACAAATCACTTTATCCACTATAAGCAAAATGCTTTATCCCGCCATAAGCAGAAGCCCTTCCAGCTAGGGCTATCGAATCCTTGATATTCCCGATGCTTCCACAACATATCGTTCACTCAGTAGCTGAGGCAGGTGGCGTCGAGGTAGGGGTAGGGGAAATAGGCATGGTCTAGAGGCTTGCGACTCAGCTCCGATTTGGAGATGCAACCATCGCATCCCAGGGCCGCCACCAGCGCATCCACCTAGTGCCTCCGGCACGCAGTCCTGCTTCAGTTACCGCAAGCTGATCGGGTCAACGCTCGTGGAGTTTGGCGCTGGGGAGCGCCGAAACCTCCGCCTCCAGCAGCTCCTGAAAGCCGCGGTGCACGATCTCAAGGATCAGGACATCACTATGGGTGCCGGGAGACCTGCTTCTGCGAGACAATAGGGTCAATGTGTTGCGGGCCTGCCTTGGCTTTCCTTCTGTGCCAGCTGCGCCGGCGTTGCCGCCAGTGGCTCTCGCAGCCCTGCCGCTCTGCGGTAGCTACCGCCCTGGGCAGTGTGCTGCTGTTGAGCCCAGGAGCGGCCAGGGCCATCGATGTTTTGCAGATCCGCCTGCCGTTACTCCAAGAAGATTTTTCGGTTCGGATTGCTGAGTTGGTCAACCCCGATGCCCTCTGGGCGGGCAGCAGCGACCTGGCTGAGCTGAACAGGGCGACCAATGGTGCCTATGCGCTCCGGCTGCAGGAGTTGCTGAACCAACCCCTGCCGATGCAGGACCATTTGGACGCCCCGATGGTCCGCCAGGTCGAGGTGATCTTGAAACGTCTGATTGATGTCGATGCCAAGGAAGCCAAAGTGTTGGACTCCGAGCCAGTCCAGGCGGGCATACGGAAACTCAAGGCTGAAGGCCGGCAAGCAACGCTTCTGAGCCTGCTGCAGGCCATCCCTGGCAACAAAGTCTCGATCCGTCTGGACCGTGCCGCCCTTTTCCTCAGGCAGATCAATCAGAACAACGCCCAGATCACCGAGTTGCTTAAAACGCTTACCCGCCTACCGGCGGCACGCTCCGAGGCCTTGGGCCGAGGCCCTTTCGCCATCACGACCCAGGTGGTGAAGCTGCCTCTTAGCCGCGGCAAAGAATCCCTGGAGGTCACCCTTGTGCGCCCGGTAGGCCCGCCAAGTTTGCCCGCCGTTGTCATCTCCCATGGACTGTGGGATTCGCCCGCCAGTTTTCTTGGTTGGGCGCAACATCTGGCCAGCCATGGAGCTCCGGTGTTGTTGCCCCGCCATCCCGGCAGTGACATCAACCAACAAGCCCAGGTGCTGGCCGGCAATGAACCGCCACCCGATCCGCGCGAATTCCTGCGCCGTCCCAGGGATGTCAAGGAGGTGCTGGACGCCCTGGAGAACGGTCAGATTCCTGGGGCAGAAGGAGTCCCGGCCCGGGGGCTCACCTTCATCGGCCATTCCTGGGGTGGCACCACCGCCCTCCAGCTGGCCGGCGCGCGCAGCCTCCAGGCCACTCTCTGGCAGGCCTGCAAGAACACCAACAATACCGAACGCAATCTGAGCTGGGTGCTGCAGTGCACCTTCCTGCCTGCAGCAACGACCGATTCCCTCGCCGATTCCCGCATCGCCCGTGTCGTCGCCGTGAGTCCCCCCCAAGCCCTGGTCTTTGCCGCTGGCCTCGTGGATCTGCAGAAACCGGTTTTACTGATTTCTGGCAGCAGTGACATCGTGGTGCCCGCCCAACCGGAGGCCCTTGATCCCTTTCGCCTCTATCCCTTAGACCGCAGCCAGTTGGTGCTGGTAGAGGGGGGAACCCACTTCAACCTGCCAGCCCCTGCCAGCAGCGATGGCGGCCCCCTCCGCGCCCTGCTGCTGCACTGGGTCCAAGGAACAAGCTTGAAGGTCGACACAGCCGTGACTGATCCGGCTGGTAGGGCCCTGCTTTTTGTCCCCCATATGGGGCCGGTGCCTGCCAATCGTTAATCCCGGACCGATGGCAAGTCAAGCTCAAGAAACCATCTTGGTTCTGGGCGGAGGCCTGCTGGGTTTGGCCATTGCCCATGGACTGGCTCGCCGGGGAGAGTCGGTTCACGTGCTCAGTCGCCGCCGCAGCGAGGCGGCGGGCTTTGTCGCAGCCGGCATGTTGGCACCCCACGCCGAGGGACTGCAAGGTCCCCTATTGGCCCTGGGCCAACACAGCCTGGAGCTGATCCCCGCCTGGATCGCAACCATCGAGGCGGACAGCGGTCTGGGTTGCGGCCTCCACCCCTGCGGCATTGTCGTGCCGTTTGCCAGCAAGGCCGAACGGGATGGCTACGCCACAGCGCCCTGGGGCTTGCCCCTGAATCGCTCCGGGCTGGAGCAGGAAGTGCCAGGCATCGGCCCCCGTTGGCAGGCCGGCCTGCTCTTTGCCCAGGACGGTCAGATCGACAACCGCCGCGAACTGATGCGGGCCCTGGAGGCCGCCTGTGTCGCCCGGGGTGTGACCTTTGAGGAAGGCAGCGAAGTGCTGGAACTGCTCACTGAGTCCGCAGATCCAGGGGGATCGCCAGGGCAAGGCAGGGCGCGACTGGCTGGGATGCGTCTAAGGCGGGCCGACGACCAGGAATACGGGTTGCCCTGCCGGCGGGCCGTGCTGGCCTGCGGAGCCTGGAGTGCTCGCCTGCTGCCCCAACTGCCCTTGTTTCCAGTCAAGGGCCAGATGCTTTCCATCCAAGGGCCACGCCATGCCCTGACTCGGGTGCTGTTCGGCCCAGGCACCTACATCGTGCCGCGCCAGGATGGGCTGCTGGTGGTGGGCGCCACCAGCGAACCTGAAGCAGGCTTCAGCGCAGGGTTGACGCCCAGTGGTCAGCGGCAGCTGCAGGAAGGTCTGGCCGACTTGTTGCCCGAAGCCTCAAGCTGGCCGCCGATGGAACGCTGGTGGGGGTTTCGCCCCTGCACAGCCGATGCAGCGCCACTGCTGGGCACCAGTCCGATCCAAGGGCTCTGGCTGGCGACGGGCCACCACCGCAACGGCGTGCTGCTGGCGGCCGTCACGGTGGAGCTGCTCGTGGGGGAGATCCACAGTGGCCTGAACCAGTTCAAGCCCGAGCTAGAGCCCTTTCACTGGAGTCGATTCGAACAGACGCCAACCTGAGAGTCCCTGCGCATTCGATCGCAGAGGGATAGGCGATCCTTAGCCCTCCGAACGCCAACCCTGATCGGCCGGCGTCCAGTCGCTCAGCTCGGCGGGGGTGAACCAGAGGCCGATCTCAAATTCGGCGGTTTCGGGGGCGTCGGAGCCGTGGATCACGTTGCGGCCGATGTTCACGGCCAGGTCACCGCGGATCGTGCCGGGCTCGGCCTCCAGCGGCTTGGTGGCGCCGATCAGCTTGCGGGCGCTGGCGATCACGCCGTCGCCTTCCCATACCATCGCCACCACCGGGCCGGAGGTGATGAACTCCACCAGGCCGGCGAAGAAGGGGCGCTCGCGGTGCACGCCGTAGTGGCTCTCGGCCAGTTCGCGGCTGGGGGTGAGCTGCTTGAGGCCCACCAGCTTGAAGCCCTTGCGCTCGAAGCGCCCCAGGATCTCGCCCACCAGGCCGCGCTGCACCCCGTCGGGCTTGATGGCGATGAAGGAGCGTTCGGCGGCCATGGATTCAGGGCAAGGAGGATGGGGGCCATCGTCCGTGCTGGGGTGGCCGGTTGGCAAGCAAGCAGCGCTGACCAGGCTGGGGCCCGACCGGATTCCCCCTGGGGTCATCGCCTTGAGGGCTCGGCAGCAGCAGAGACCTGTTTGCGGCCCAGCAGCGCACTGATCAACTGCAGGCGGGACTTGACCTGATATTTACGGCGAATGCTTTTGCCGTATTCCTTAACGGTATGGATGGAGATCAGTAGTTGTTCGGCAATCTCCCGATCCGAAGCACCCTTGAGCATGAGGATCAGGATGTCCTTCTCCCGTTGCGTGAGCGACTGCGGCGATTCCACGATCGACTCGGGCTGCTGCATCTGCAAGCGCGCCCGACTGGAGACGTAGGTCTTGTTGTTGGCGACCGCCAGCAGCGACTGCATCACTTCCAGCTCGGGTGAGAGGAAATCCCCCTCGCAGACCACGGCCATCGCTCCGCACTTGAGGGCGCGGGCGGTATCGGCATCGGCACGGGTGAGCAGCATCAGAACCCTGAGATTCGCCACGGTCTGGGTGGCTCTGCGGCAGAGCGAAAAGCCATCTCCCTCAGCCAACTGATCGCTGCAGATCAGCATGACGGGATTGTTCTCGCGGATGCGGCGGTAGGCCTCCTCCTCCGTGGAGGCGATTCCCTTGATGAGGCTGGGATCCGAAAAGGAGCGGACAATGCCCAGCAGCCCCAGGTGGCTTTTCATGGCGATCACGAAGCTGAGCTTCATGCCGCTGGAGAGCATCCAGCTTCTCATCATATTGCGATTGGGCTCGAGCTGATCGAGGCGATCGGTGAAATCCAAATCAGGCGTTCAGGCGCCGTGGCTGCGTGCAGCACCCGAACCTATGCGGTTCTCCATGCGGCGTCAATGCACCCACGGCTGCGGCCACAGCGTTGCCGCCCATCATCGCCAGGTCGGCGATGGGCTGGGGTGACAACCTGTGCTGGCGGGCCGCTCCCCTACGGCTGCACCGGCGCCGGCCGTTTCGGCGGCGTTGCTGCCGGCTGTGCTGCAGGCCGTGGCGGCGGCATGGTGCGCCGGGCGCTCACCGCAAAGCCCATCGCCAGCAAGGGCGCCAGCAGCAGCACCCGCAGGCTGTCTTTGATCAGCACATCGGTGGGCACCTGCGGGCCCGCCTGCTTGAGCAGGCTGGTTTCCTGGGCTTTGATCTGGCTGAGCAGATCGGCCTTGAGGGCCGGCAGGCCGAGGCGCTGATACGCCGCCGAGAGGGGCGGGGCCTGGATGGATGCGAGCTGGTTCTGGAGCTCGGCGATGCTGCCGGAGCGCTCCACCGCCTGGCGGAACTGGACCAGGCGGGCCTGCTGCACCCGCCCAGCGCGATAGGCCAGCGATCGGGCGGCCTCCAGACCCCGCCAGGCGGCCAGACCCTGAAGGGGAAGGAGCAGCAGAAAGGCCACCATCACCGCCCTGGAGCAACGGCGCACCA
>CAMDWF010000095.1 GCA_945878795.1 Synechococcus sp. UW140 | reverse complement strand
TCAGGGGGGTGCTGTTGCCGGTATTGGGTCAGCGGCTGGGGGCGGTTGGGGCGGTGCTGACCAGTGCGGCGCTCTTCGCCCTGGCCCACCTCAGCCTGGGGGAGCTGGTCCCCCTTTTTGTGCTGGGAGTTGGCCTTGGGTTGCTGCGTTGGCGAACGGGGCGCCTGGCCCCTGGTGTCTTCATGCATGGTTTCTGGAATGCCCTGACTTTCATCAATCTGATTTCCCTGGCTGGCTGAGGGCGGCTTGCCCCAGGGCACCCTGGGTGGTTCACTTGCACATCAATGCTTCGGTGGACTGTCTGTGGTCGCCACCCTGTCCCAACCCCAGCCCCCCCGGCGCAGCGGCGGCCGCCGAGAGAAAAGGCAGGCCGGTGGCAGCGACCCAACCGCCGCCAGACCGCTGCGCCAGGCCTCGGCCCTGTTGCGAGAATCCCTGACGGCCCGACCGGTGGAACGCCAGTCGCCCCTCCTGGCGGGTCTGCACCGGGTCACATCCGGTGCCCTGCTTGGACTGGGCCTGTCGACGCTGGCCCTCGGTGGATTGACCGTCTACTGGCAGAACCAGTGGGCCAGGAGCTTTCACCAACTCGAAGCCTCCAAATCCCTGGAGCACCGCCTGCAGCAATCCGCAGCCGTCCTTGAGCAGCACCACCTCGGCGTCGCTGGTCGCCCGGGGCTGCTAGTGCCCACCAGTAGTGAACAGCTGATTCATTTGTCGGCCCCAGGAAACACCGCGCTCCTTAGACCGGGCCTATTGGCTCGCCTGAGGATGGGCCCCGTGCCCGCAGGGTACTGATGGCACGTTCCACCACCAGGCGCCATCCCCCTGGGGGGGCAGGCCGTGCTGAGCTGCGCGCAGGCACCCCCCGCGGATCCGCTCCCCGGGCCCGCCATCCCCGCGTCCGGGCCCAACCACCCCAGACCGGTCGCCGGTTGATCCTGGTGTTTCTGGTCCTGTTTACTGCTTTAGCGGGGCTGGGTTGCCGTCTGGCCTGGTTGCAATTGGTGGATGGCCATCGGCTGCGAGCCAAAGCCAGGGAGAACCAAACCCACACGACCAAACCGATCGGGATCCGCCGCACGATCGTGGACCGCACCGGACGCTTGGTGGCCCTTGATGAAGAGCGTTTCGAGCTCTGGGCCCATCCGCGCTATTTCAATTTTCCGGGCGATCCGCCCCAGGAGGTGCGCCCCGTGGCCGATGTGGCCGCCCGCCTGGCCCAGGTCCTGGCCCTGCCCGAGCGGGATCTGCTCGAACGCTTTGGGGACAGGCGCAGCGGTGTCAAGCTGGCCACCGGCCTAGATCCGGAAACCGCCCAACGGGTTCGGGCCCTGGGCATCAGCGGCCTCGACCTCCAGGCCTATCCCCAGAGGATTTATCCCCAGGGATCCCTTTTCGCCAATGTGGTTGGCTTCCTCAATATGGAGAGGGTGCCCCAGGCGGGACTCGAACAAAGCCGTGATAGCGAACTTCGGCGCCAGGAAAGCGCCGTGACCATGCGCCGCGGCGCCGACGGAACCCCCTTGCCCGATGGGTTGCAGCCCGGTGCCCTCTACGGCGACGATTTGCGTCTGCAGCTCACCCTGGATTCCAGGTTGCAGCAGGTGGCCCAGCAGGCTCTGGCCCGTCAAGTCAAGCAGTGGAACGCCAAGCGTGGCGCCGCCCTGGTGATGGATGCCCGCAACGGCGAAATCCTGGCCCTTGCCTCCAGCCCCAGTTACGACCCCAACAGTTTTTGGAAATACAACCCGAGTCTGTTCCGCGAATGGTCGGTGCAAGATCTCTATGAACCGGGGTCCACCTTCAAGCCGATCAACCTCGCCTTGGCCCTGCAGGAAAAGGCGATCGATGCCAATTCCACGGTCAATGACGTGGGACAGCTCAGCATTGGTGGCTGGCCGATCTTCAATGCCGATCGGCGGGCCAATGGGGTCATCGATTTGCCGACGCTGCTCCAGGTTTCCAGCAATGTCGGCATGGTGCAGGTCATGGGCCGGCTCAAGCGGCAGGCCTTCTGGCACTGGCTCCATGTGCTCGGCATCGACGAGGTGCCCGACACGGATCTGCCCGGTGCCGTGGCCGGCCAGCTCAAGAGCCGCTCGGATTTCACCTCCGGCGCCATCGAACCGGCCACCGCCGCCTTTGGCCAGGGCTTCTCGCTGACGCCCCTGAAGCTGCTGCAGCTGCACGGCATGTTGGCCAATGGCGGTCGCCTGGTCAGTCCCCATATCACCCGTGGCTTGCGCTCAGGGGAGGGGTTGGCTGCGGCGGAGGCACGCACCGGGGTCCCCCTTCTCAATCCCGCCGTCACGCGCCAGGTATTGGAGTGGATGGAAACCGTGGTGCAGAAGGGCAGCGGCAAAGGCCTGCAGATCCCGGGCTACCGGCTCGGCGGCAAAACGGGGACGGCCCAGAAGGCCCACAACGGCAGCTATATCCCGGGGGCACGGATTTGCAGCTTCGTGGCGGTGTTGCCGATTGAGGACCCGCGCTACGTGGTGCTGGTGGTGGTCGATGAGCCCCAGGGGGGCAATGCCTATGGGGCCACCGTTGCCGTTCCGGTGGCTCGCCAGATCGTCGAAGCCCTGTTGGTTCTCCAGAAGGTCGCCCCGAGCCAACCCGTTCCACCCACCCCTGCCGCCATCGCCCCTCGGAAGGGCTGAACGCCTCCTGTACGGATTCGCTCAAGCGGCAGGTTAGGAGCTCGGGACAAGCCCTTGGCGTGGGTAGGTTTGGCCCCGGTCAGTGATTCTGAAAGGCATCTTTTCCATGGCCCATCTGCTTGATCAACTGGCTGCCATGACGGTCGTCGTGGCCGACACCGGCGAAATTGACGCGATCCGCCAGTTCACTCCCCGGGATGCCACCACCAATCCCTCCCTCATCCTGGCTGCGGCCCAGATCCCGGCCTACAACGAGCTGATTGACCGTTCGCTGCGGGAATCGCGCCAGGTGATGGGTGGCGAGGCGGCGGCGGAGGAGGTGGTCAAGGAAGCCCTTGATGAAATCAGCGTCACTTTTGGCAAGGAGATTCTCAAGATCGTGCCGGGTCGGGTGTCCACTGAGGTGGATGCCCGCCTCAGTTATGACACCGAAGCCACGATTGAAAAGGCCCACAAGCTGATTGGCCTTTACCAACAGGCCGGCATTGGCAAGGAGCGAGTGTTGATCAAGATTGCTGCGACTTGGGAGGGGATCAAGGCGGCGGAACGGCTGGAAAAGGACGGCATTCACTGCAATCTCACCCTTCTCTTCGGCTTCTCCCAGGCTGTGGCCTGTGCGGAGGCAGGGGTCACCCTGATCTCGCCGTTTGTGGGCCGCATTCTGGATTGGTACAAAAAATCAACAGGGCGCGATGGCTATTCAGGTCCCGAGGATCCGGGGGTCTTGTCGGTTACCGCGATCTTCAATTATTTCAAAACCTATGGTTATGCCACAGAGGTGATGGGGGCCAGTTTTCGTAACATCGACGAAATCATCGAGCTCGCCGGCTGCGATTTATTGACCATCTCCCCGGCTTTGATGGATCAGTTGCGAAACAGCGAAGGATTGCTGCAGCGCAAGCTTGATGCAGCCAAGCCTGGCCCCTGCCCGGATCGCATTCATGTCGGCCAGGAAGTGTTTGAGGCGATGATGGCCACAGACCAGATGGCAAGCGAAAAACTAGATGAGGGTATCCGCGGTTTCTCCAAGGCGATCGAAACCCTGGAGGCCCAACTGGCCCATCGCCTGGCGGTGATTGAGGGGGGAGCGGCCTTCAACCATGCCGTTCACGAGATTTTTCTGTTGAATGATCTCGATGGTGATGGTTGCATCACCCGCGAGGAATGGGTGGGAAGTGACGCTGTTTTTGATGCCCTCGACACGGATAAGGATGGCCGGCTCGTGCCTGACGACATCCGCGGTGGCCTGGGTGCCCCCCTGGCGATCCGGCGCTGAAACCGGCGCCATGGGCCAGCGCTGGGGGAGGGGGGAGAGAAGTTTGGCCGGCGAATCGTCATTAGAGTGATTGGATCCCCACCTTCGATTGTCTGCCGTGAATGCCCTGGACACCATGAGAGCTCTCGCAAGCTCGGGCGAGGTCATAAATGTTGAACCTGGAACGGTGATTTTTCGCTCTGGAGAGGCGGGAGATTGCATGTTTGGCCTCCTTGAAGGGGATGTGGAACTCACCTGGAACGACTCGGAAGGTAAGGAGCGCATCAAGGCTGGTGATGTGTTTGGAGCCGGAGCCTTGGTGACCCAGGAGCATCGCCGCTTTGGCGATGCTCGGTCCGTCACGGCCTGTCGTCTACTGGTGATGAATCGCGAAAAGTTTCTGTTTGCGGTGCAGGAGGCACCGATGTTCGCCATTGAGCTTCTGGCCTCAATTGACCAACGGCTCCGGCATCTGAAGGGGTGTATCAGCGGCTAGGGCCTAGCTAGCCCCGCTGGAACAGCAAGCGTCGGATCACCCGCTGGGCGATGTCGCCATAGCCCATTTCACCCGAGAGGATCTGGGCAATGCGTTTGGGGGCAGTGGGTCGTTTGAGGCCCAGCTGATAACCAACCCTGGGGACGCGATAGAAGACCTGGGCAATCCGTTTGCCCCAGGCCATCGAGTCGCCCCACTCCTTGCGCATCGTCTGGCTGTAGCCGGCCAAGGCCAGATTGTCGCCGCCCAACCAATCGTCCATGGCACTAGCGGCGACGCAACCACTGCGCAGGGAGGGCCTCAGCCCCTCAGCCAAGAAAGGATCACAGAGCGAAGCGGCGTCCCCAACGGCCACCACCCCATCCCCGTGCAGCGGGTGGTGACCATCCCAGATCCGCAATTGCCCATGGCGTCGTTCGCCCCCATCCGGGTCCAGCCCCAGGCTGGGCAACATGCGGGCCAGAACCGCATGGGAGTCCGCCTCCTGTTGGCCGATGAAAGTGCCCACGCCGATGCTGTACCCGCCGGTGCGGGGGAACGCCCAGCAGAAACCGTGGTGCACTAGGCCGAATTCAAAGTGGGCCACATCCGCAGGGGTCGGCGTTCCCTCCACTTCCACCGAGACGGTGGCGGCATAGCGGGGGCGGGCTGGCCCCAGGCCCTGCTCTGCGGCGAAGCGGGAGCTGGAGCCATCGGCAATCACCAGGCCCCGGGCCTCAAGCTGCTGGCCCTGGCCATCGGTCACTTGCCAGCGGTCGCCCTGGCGGCTGAGGGCCGTGGCGGTGCGCCCATAGCGCAGATCAACACCCCGATCGGCTGCCTGGCGGGCCAGAAAATTATCGAGCACCCGGCGGCGCACGATCCAGAAGGGGGCATCACCGGGCAACTCGGCCACCACCGGATCCTCCAGGCACCAGGTGAACCGCACCTGACGGATGACCTGGTCAACGGCGGGGTGGAGGTCGAACGGAAACCATTGCTGCACAGAGGCTGCCATGCCACCGCCGCAGGGCTTGCCCCGGCCGGAGGCCTCCTTTTCAAGCAGAATCACCCGCCGTCCCCGGGCGGCCAGATGAAAGGCCGCAGCCGATCCGGCCGGTCCCGCCCCAAGCACAATGACATCGGCGTTGAGCGTCATGCTCAGACCTTAAGGATGTCGGTCTCCTTGTCTGCCAAGTGCTTCTCAAGTTCGCTGATGAAGCGATCGGTTAATTTTTGGATTTTGTCCTGTTCATCGCGACTCTGATCTTCCGAGAGTTCGGTGTCCTTTTCCTGTTTCTTAATATGGTCGATGCCATCGCGACGCAGATTGCGCAAACCCACTTTTCCTTCTTCGGCATATTTGGAGGCTAGCTTGCAAAGATCCTTGCGCCGGTCTTGCGTGAGGGGGGGAATGTTGATGCGGATGACCTTGCCGTCGTTGTTGGGGGTCAACCCCAAATCGCTCATGCCGATGGCCTTTTCGATCAGCCCGACGGAGCCGGCATCGAATGGCTGGATTTGGATGGTCTGGGAATCGGGGGTGGAGATGGTGGCGAGGGATTTCAACGGGGTGTCGGCGCCGTAATAGGCCACCATGATCTTGTCGAGCAAGCTGGGGTTGGCCCGGCCGGTGCGAATGGTGTTGAAGTTGCGCAGGGTGGCTTCCACCGATTTGCGCATGCTGGCTTCCAGATCCATGGGATTCCTGCGGAATGGGATAGGAGACTAATGGGGGGCGGGGATAATCCGGGTGCCGATGTCTTCGCCGGCAACGGCCCGGCCAATGTTGCCGCTGCCGAAGACATTAAAGACAAGTATCGGTATGGCATTGTCCTTGCAGAGGGCAATTGCGGTTGAATCCATAACTTCGAGTTCGTCGCTTAGAACCTCTAGAAAAGTGAGGCTTTCATAGCGTTTAGCATCGGGATGCTTGGCTGGATCTTTATCGTAAACACCATCAACTTTGGTGGCTTTCATGACAACATCCGCGTTGATTTCGGCGGCCCGAAGGGCTGCCGTCGTGTCGGTAGTGAAAAAAGGGTTGCCGGTACCTGCAGCAAAAACAACAACCCGACCCTTTTCCATGTGGCGGATCGCCCGGCGGCGGATATAGGGCTCCGCCACCTCCTGCATAGAAATGGCACTCTGGACTCGGGTCGGTACCCCGGCCCGTTCGAGGCCATCCTGCAGGGTGATGGCATTCATCACCGTCGCCAGCATGCCGACATAATCGGCCGTGGCTCGGTCCATGCCGGCGGCCGATCCCTTGAGGCCGCGAAAGATGTTGCCGCCGCCCACAACGATCGCCAGCTGGGTACCTTTCGCAACCACGGCTGCGACATCGCGGGCGATTGACTGGACGATGGCCGGATCGATCCCGTAACCCTGATCCCCCATCAACGCTTCGCCGCTGAGCTTGAGAAGCACACGCCGGTAAGCCATCGACCTCCACCTTCGCTCGAACAGTAGCAACCCCTGCCTGCCAGCCCCCTTGACGCGGGGCCCGGATTCCCTGCAATAGCCTCAATACTCAATTCCAGCCTGGGCTTTCACCCCCTGTTCTCGAAAGGGGTGGCGCACAGCTCGCATCTCGGTGACCAGATCGGCCCTTGCCAGGAGTTCAGGGGGCGCTCCCCGGCCTGTCAAGGCAACGTGGGTGAGGGGGGGGCGGCAATCGAGCCCTTCCAGCACCTGGGCAAGATCGAGGTAGCCGAGCTTGAGGGCCACGTTGGCCTCATCCAGCACCACAAGCTTGCGGTGCCCATCGGCCAGGTAGGTGAGGGACCGCTGCCAGGCCGCCTGGGCCAGCTCCCGATCCCTGTCCCGATCCTGAGTTTCCCAGGTGAAGCCTTCCCCCAGGGCATGCCAGGCCAGGGCCTCGCCGAAATGGGCCAGGGCCTTGGCCTCGCCGGGTTGCCAGCCCCCTTTGATGAATTGCACCACCGCAGCCCGCTCGCCATGGCCCAGGGTGCGCAACACCAGGCCCAGGGCAGCGGTGGTCTTGCCCTTGCCTTCGCCGGTGAACACCAGTACCAGCCCCTTTTCCAAGTCGCGGGCTTCGAGGCGTCGCTGTTGCACTTCGCGGCGGCGCTCCATGCGACGTCGATAGGACTCCGGGTCAGTCTCCGGGGCCAGGGAGCCACCGGGACCAATTGTGGCGGCCTGCTGGTCCAGGGAAGGATCCAGACCCGGGCTGGGGGCGTCTAGTGGCAGCGCCGAGGGATCAGGGGGTGCGGTATCGCGCATGGGGCCATGGGTGTCGATCCGCCACTGTGGCCGGGAGCCGCGCCATCAACCGGCTCGCCGGGCCAGGGCCGCATCCACCGCCTGTTGTTGATCGCGCCGGGTGATCCAGTGGTGGTAGGTGCGGGTATGGATCGCCACGGAGTGGCCCATCATGCGGAAAGGACCTGCGCGGATACATCCAAGAGCTCTCGCGCATTTCGCCGTCGTGGGTGTCGATCCACCCGAATGCCGGCCTGCCCAACGAAATGGGCGGTTACGACGAG
>CAMDWF010000094.1 GCA_945878795.1 Synechococcus sp. UW140 | reverse complement strand
GCAAAAAACTGGCACTCAGAACTCCCGATTGCCAACCTATGGCAACGGCCTTCTGCCACGGGCCTTTCAGGGTGTTCGGTTGACCGAACCGACATCGGTGGCCAGCTTCATGCGGCAAGGGGCTTAGGGGGACGGGGCTTGCTCCGGTGGTAAGGTTGCGCCGCTTTGGCCGGGTCTGCAGATCTGCCAATAGCGTCCCGCGTCCCCACCTCTTCCTCCTTATGGCAGCTGCTGCTTCCGCCGCTTCCGGCACCAAAGGCATCGTCAAGCAGGTGATTGGTCCGGTGCTTGACGTTGAGTTCCCGGCCGGCAAGCTGCCCAAGATCTACAACGCCCTGCGTATTGAGGGCAAAAATTCAGCCGGCCAGGATATCGCCCTAACTGCAGAGGTTCAGCAGTTACTCGGCGACCACAGGGTGCGCGCGGTGGCTATGAGCACCACCGATGGGCTCGTGCGCGGTATGGACGCCGTCGATACCGGGTCCCCAATCTGCGTTCCCGTTGGTGAAGCCACCTTGGGGCGCATCTTCAACGTGCTCGGTGAGCCAGTAGACGAAAAGGGCCCCGTCAGCACCACCACCACCGCCCCTATCCACCGGGAAGCGCCCAAGCTGACCGACCTGGAAACCAAGCCCAAGGTTTTCGAAACGGGCATCAAGGTCATTGACCTGTTGGCTCCCTATCGCCAAGGTGGCAAGGTAGGTCTGTTTGGAGGTGCCGGCGTTGGTAAGACAGTGCTGATTCAAGAGCTTATTAATAATATCGCCAAAGAGCACGGCGGTGTCTCGGTGTTTGGGGGTGTTGGCGAACGCACCCGTGAAGGCAATGACCTTTACGAGGAATTCAAGGAATCAGGGGTGATCAATGCCGAGGATCTCACTAAGTCCAAGGTGGCGCTCTGTTACGGCCAAATGAATGAGCCTCCCGGCGCCCGCATGCGCGTTGGTCTTTCGGCTCTCACCATGGCCGAGCATTTCCGTGATGTCAACAAGCAAGATGTGCTGTTGTTCATCGACAATATCTTCCGCTTTGTGCAAGCCGGCTCTGAAGTAAGCGCTTTGTTGGGACGGATGCCTTCCGCCGTGGGTTATCAGCCGACCTTGGGTACGGACGTCGGCCAACTGCAAGAACGCATCACCTCCACCCTCGAAGGGTCGATTACGTCCATTCAGGCCGTCTATGTGCCGGCTGACGACCTAACCGACCCTGCCCCTGCCACCACCTTTGCCCACCTTGATGCCACCACGGTGTTGAGTCGGGGCTTGGCTTCCAAGGGCATCTATCCGGCGGTTGATCCCCTTGACTCCACCAGCACCATGCTGCAGCCTGCGGTGGTCGGTGATGAGCACTACCGCACTGCCCGGGCCGTGCAATCGACCCTGCAACGTTACAAAGAACTCCAGGACATCATCGCGATTCTGGGTCTCGATGAACTTTCTGAGGATGACCGGCGCACCGTTGACCGGGCTCGCAAGATTGAAAAATTCCTTTCCCAGCCGTTCTTTGTGGCCGAAATATTTACTGGTCAATCTGGTGAATATGTCAAGCTCGAAGACACCATCAAGGGCTTTAATATGATTCTGGCTGGTGAATTAGATGATCTCCCCGAGGCTGCTTTCTATCTCGTCGGCAATATCGATCAAGTCAGGGCGAAAGCCCAGAAAATCCTCTCGGAAGCTAAAGGTTGATCATGACTTTCAATCTAAGGGTTCTTTCCCCGGACAAAAGTGTGTTTGATGGTGTCGCCGATGAGGTGATCCTTCCCAGCACTGGCGGTCAGATGGGCATCCTCACCGGCCATGTTTCCATGCTCACCGCTTTAGAAGATGGGGTCTTGAGGGTGCGTGAGGGCAACAATTGGCAGTCCATGGCCCTTATGGGCGGCTTTGCTGAAGTGGATGCCAATGAAGTCACGGTGCTTGTCAATGGCGCCGAAATGGCCCAGGACATCGACTCCGCCAAGGCGGAACGGGAGCTGGAAGCGGCTATCCAGGCCGTAGCGGTCATGGAGAACCAACCCACCAGCACCGCCAAGGTCAAAGCCCTGCAAACCCTTTCCCAGGCCCGGGCCAGGGTCGCAGCTACTAAGGGTCTATAAGCCTAAAAAAATCAATCGGTGATTTACTGAACCCGCTTGGTTGAACCCCAAAAAAAGCCGGCCAATATGGCCGGCTTTTTAATTGAATCCTGGTCTGGGAGCCAGGCCTCAGGCGGTTCCGCAGAAGGTGACGTCAGGGAATTTGAGTTTGGCCTCTTCTAGGGATTTACCCCGGCCCTCTTCTTGCCAGTAGTTGATCACTTCGGTGGCCTTGTTGAGGATCTCAACCCGCTCGTTATCGGTGATCCAGCTCTTGCGCTCCAATTCTGACTTGAGCGTTTCCCAGGCGTCTTCACGGGGCCAAAAGAAATAGGCCGTCAGAGGGCTGGGTCCGCCACCGACGATCTGATCGACCGCCAAGGCAACGTTGTCCGGCAACCAAAGGATCTTGAGCAGGAAACGCCCCTCATCGGCCTTAGGGGTGTAGCCCGAAGGCACACCATCTTCATCAATGGTGGCGGTGGCTAAGGCGGCACTGCCGCCGCGCAGCACCGGGCGGCCCTGGGTCACCTCGCTGGCGGCCGTCGGATCGGCGACGTCATCGATTGCGGCAGCGATCACCGCCTCGTCACTGATCGTCTCGGCTGCTGTCATGGTCGGGGCGCTCAAGGCAGAAGGACAAACAACTAATCTATCAGCCCCGCTGCATCTGTTCCCTGAGTATCCGCGCCCTGGTTCTCTTCGACATCGATGGCGTCATCCGGGACGTTGGCGGCAGCTACCGCCGTGCCCTCAGCGAAACCGTCCACCACTACAGCGGTTATCGCCCCACAGCCGCTGAAATCGATGCCCTCAAGGGAGAAGGCCTCTGGAACAACGACTGGGAAGCCTCCCTCGAACTGCTGCGGCGTCAAGGAACCGGTATCCCCCTACCGACTCTCGATGACATTGTTGCGGTCTTCAGCGAGGCCTACTTCGGCGGCGACCCCCTTGGGGATCCCGCCAGCTGGAAGGGCTTCATCCGCAACGAACCCTTGCTGGTGACCACAGAATTCTTCAACACCCTCAGCGACGCAGGCTTTGCCTGGGGGTTCGTCAGTGGCGCCGAATCGCCTTCCTGCCGCTATGTGCTGGATCAACGCCTGGGGCTGGTCGACCCACCCTTGATCGCCATGGGGGATGCCCCCGACAAACCCAATCCCCAAGGTCTTCTCAGGCTCACGGCGTTGCTGCTGGACCGCCACCAGGCTCCAGACCTGGGCCCCTTGGCCCCACCGGTGGCCTATCTGGGAGACACGGTCACCGATGTGGTCACCCTGCAGCGAGCCCGCCAGGAGGTGCCTGAGCAACGCTGGCGGGCTCTGGCGGTGGCGCCGCCCCATTTGCACACTGCCGAAGCGCAAGTGGCCCGGGGGGGATATGAACAGCAGCTCTTAGGGGCCGGGGCCGAGGGGATTCTGGCCACCACCGCCGCAGTAATCGAAGCCATGGAGGCCTGGCTGGGCGAAATCGACCAAGACTGGACCTCTTTTTAACTTCAGCGGGCCATGATGACGCCCCACTGAAGGTTTGTTAGGGCATGGCGGCAGAAAATCGACGCTACCGACTGGTCGATCGCCATGGAGAGCCCCATCCCATCTTGGACGACCACTTTGGCTCCTTGGAAGAGGCCTGGGATCTGGCCCGGGAATGGAGCCAGCAACAACCCGGCACCAGTCACAACGGAGATCTTGAGGAGATCGGCATTGAGGTGAGCACCGGTTCTGGGGTTTGGCGCCGTCTGAGCTCCCCTGCGGCCGCACCCAGTCCTGAAACGTGACGGCGAGCGGCGCTCTAGGGGCGCAGCAGTTCGCTGGCGACCAAGTCCACCGCCTCCGGCCGGGCCATTAATTCGTGATGGGCCAGGTGGAGCGGGAAGGCCAGGCGGCGGCCGACGGGCAAGACAGCGGTCCAGCCGGGTACGACCATCACATCGGCCACGCAATAGATGCTGCAGCAATCGATTGCCGCCAGGGGGCCCGGATCCCCATTCAATTGACGCAGCAAGTCGCTACCCAGCTTCATGTCGGCCACCGAGGCCAGGGGCCAGCGAGGCCACACCTGGGCCGCCAGGGTGCCCTGCTGGGGACTCGCCACACTGGTGAAGCGCCTTACCCGCTGGTAGCCCCCCTGCAATTGGATCCAGGTGCGGCTGATCAGCCCCCCCATCGAGAAGCCCATCACATCCAGGATCTGATCGGGCCCAAACTCGGCCTCAATGGCTTGATTCAGTCGGGTCGCCAGCTCGGCCAGGGGCACCACACCCAGGCCATGGGGCAGATGGGGACTGAAGGGGCTGCCGCGTCGGCCGGCGAGGCTGCGCTTCAGGGTGTTGAAGAGGTCAGGCGTGTCCCAGAGGCCATGCACCAGGACCAAGGGGGGTGAGACAACATCGAGCGGTGATCCAGATTGCGGCAAGGGCGGCGGGCCGTGGCACCCATCCTGGCCACGCCAGACCGCCTGTTGCCAAGCCATCGCGACCGCTTGACAACCGGCCCATGGGCGGCCAAAAGATTTGGAGAGATTTGGCTAAATTTGTGTTTCAACTTATCCTGGGATGGGTATCCTCGCCTTGATCTTGATGGGCGCCCCTCGATCGCGGCCTGGCCACGGTGAAAACCACAATGCCAGCCGAGTCGGTTGGTTAAGGGCCGTGGTCCTCGGGGCTAATGACGGTGCCATCTCCGTCGCCAGCCTGGTGGTGGGAATTTCCGCCTCAGGCGCCCCCCGCAGCCAGATCCTGCTCTCCGGACTGGCGGCTACGGTGGCCGGCGCCGCCTCAATGGCAGCAGGCGAATTCGTCTCGGTGCAATCCCAGGCCGATACCGAAAAGGCCGACCTGGCGAAGGAGCGACTGGAATTGCAGCTCGATCCCGCCGGCGAGCTCGCCGAACTGACGAGCATTTACATCTCCCGGGGTCTGGATCCTGAGCTGGCCCAGCGGGTGGCTGAACGACTGAGCCAGCACGACGCCCTGGCAGCCCACGCCCGCGATGAACTTGGCCTGAGTGAAATTTTGCGGGCCCGGCCGATTCAAGCCGCCGGGGCCTCCGCCGCCAGCTTCCTGGTCGGGGCCCTGCTCCCTTTGCTCACCATCCTGTTCAGCCCCGCCAACCGGATCACCCAAGTCACGACCGCCGCAGCCCTGGTGGCCTTGGCGGCCCTGGGGGCCCTTTCCGCCCAGGCCGGCGGATCATCCCGGCGCCGCAGTGCCCTGCGCATGCTGTTTTGGGGGGCCTTGGCCATGGGGCTGACGGGGCTGGTGGGCCACTGGTTTGGGACCGTGGTCTGACTTGCGGTGATCGCTGGGCCCCTTGGATTGACGATCTGGAAAACAGCCAGGCCGTAACCCAGAATGTGCCTCGGGCTCAAAGTTGCATCAATGGCCTTCAAGTCAGCGATCCAATCGGACTTCGAGGCAGGATCACAGCAAAGCACCCAAGCCCCAGCACCGGTGGGCCAGGGCGAGGCATCTGCCTAATTAACAAACGCTCAATCGTCGGGATATAGCAAAGAAGCCAGCTCCTCTGGATCAACGTCGTAAACCCGCGCCAGGGTGGTCTCGATGGCACTGGTGACCACATCGGGCAAAAAACGCATGGCGTTGATGGCATCGTCGGCGATGTCCTCGGTCAGCAGGGGGTCGCCGCCCAGCTTCTCATCGTTGATGACGGCCATCACCCAGCTCTGGTAGGCCGTCACCAAATCGGCGAACTCAAGCTCGGGATCATTGAAATCGATGGCCATGGGTCCTCTCCTCGAGGTCGCTCCCTGCAGTTTGCCCGCTGACGGCGAGGATGGCTTGATGTCATCCTCGCCCCCTCACCCAGCAACCATGGCCGGTACCGAACTCCAGGGGCAGGCTGCGGCGCTGCAGGCGGGCCTGTTTCGCTTCGCGATCGAAGCATTGGTCCGGCAGCACCGCAGCAGCTTTGCTCCCCTCTGGACTGTGGAGAGCTGGGCCAAGCTGCTGATCTGGCTGGCCCTTAACAGTGGCAGCAGCGCCGATGGGGCGGCTCTGCAGCTCTTCGCCGACGCCTTGGGGGCTCCCCTGGCCCTGCGCCTGCGTCGCCTCTTTTTTGAGCGCGAAGTGGAAGATCTCAACCTCCTGATCAAGGCCGATCCGGCCGAGTCCCAAGTGTTCGTACTGCCCCTAGATCCCCGCGGGGCGGCCGAGGTGCCCCTGGAGCTTGCGGCCGAGGGCCTGCAAAGGACAGGCCTGGAGCCCCTGGTGGTGGCCGATCGGCTTGCCTGGCAGGCGGCCGAGGGACTGGTGGCCATTCCATGGGTCTGATCGGGGTATTGCCAGCGTCTGCATGAAGAATTGGCAACGACTGCCCTTGACACCTTGGCGGCGTCGCCGCAGTTGAGCATCATCGGGAGGTCTTGCTCTGATGCGTTGCCCCATCCGCAGCGACGGTCTCTCGCCCTGGCGGGAGGAACCCTCATCTCCCTCCTTGCCCTGATCACCGGCCTGGGGGCGCCCAGCCCCGCCCGTGCCGAAACCGTGGTGGAGCGGGTGGCCCGCACCGGTGTTCTCACCCTGGGCGGTCGCACCGACCTGATCCCGGGCTCCTACGTGGATGCCAACGGTCAACTCGTCGGCGTCTCCCTGGATGTGGCTACCCGCATCGCGGCAGAGCTGGCCCGTTATCTCAACAAACCCATCCGCGTTGATTTCCGCCGCGTCGACAGCCCCGACACCCTGTTCAAACTGGTTAGCCAGGGGGAGGTGGACCTGGCCTGTGGGGTGCAGTTCACCTGGGAGCGGGAAATGTATGCGGACTACACGCTTCCCTACAGCCTTTCCGGTATCCGGTTGTTGACCCGCAACGCTGCCCTAAATGGCAGTCCGGAGGGGTTGGTGGGCAAGCGTATCGGTGTCCTGAGCGGCAGCCTGGGCGAAGCGCGGATCAAGGACCTGCAACCGAAGGCCAACCTGGTTCCCCTCAGCGACCTGCAGAGCGGTGTGCGCTCCCTGCTGGCCGGCCGCCTCGATGCGGTGGCGGGAGACTCCCTCACCCTGGCTGGCACCTTGACGGCCTTTACGGGCGGCTTGCCCAAAGGCACCACCCTTGATCTGGTCCCCCGGGAGCCCTTGGGCCGCTACGGGGTGGGATGCATCCTTCCCGAGAACAATTCCACCTTCCGCAACCTGGCCAACCTGGCGGTGGCCGGATTGCTGCAGGGCTATCTCGATGGGGAACCAGCGGCTGTGGCCACGGTGAATCGCTGGTTCGGTCCCAGCGGCATCCTGCAACTGCCACCGGATCTCATCCGCAGCTTCTTTGAGTCGGTACTGTTCTCGGTGGAGCGGGTGGGAGCCCCCGTGAGGATGGCCCCGGCAGCGCAGCCGAATCCCCAATCCCCCTCCGCCCCTCGCTAGAGCCATGTCCCTTCCTTCCCGCTCCGGCCTGCTCGGCTTTTTGCTGGCGCTGCCGGCCCTGGGTCTGCCAGCCTCCAAAGCAGCCCTGAATCCGGCCCCTGATCCGGCCGTGCCCCCTGAGCCAACGACGGAGATTGAACGGGCCGCACCTCCGCCCACGTCGGTGGAAGCGCGGCTGCAACGGCTTGCGGCGGTGATCCGCTCCCAAGAGCAGGACCTGGCCCCAGGCGATCGCCCCACAGAGGACACTTTGACAGCGGCTGTCTGGGGCAATGGCAATGGCCGCAGGGCCTTTGTTAATGGTCATCCCTATTACGGCCGGCCCGGTTTCCTCAATGGCGGCGGCGGCTGGCGCAATGGCGGGGCCGCCTGGAGGAATGGGGGGGGTGGCAGTGCCTGGCGTAACGGCGGCGGGGGCTTCCGCAATTGGTGAGCAGCAAGCTCCACCTCCCCCT